>JAZRLT010000024.1:0-5442 GCA_045646995.1 Eubacteriales bacterium
GTACGCGAAACGCCGTCGCTTTCCATGCCGTAGGTAAAGCCGTTCCAGATAAGGTCGATATTGCCGCTGTTAAGCTCGGTATACTTGTTGGGCCAGTCGATAATCTGGAATTTAACTTCTACGCCAAGCTCTTTAGCAACAGCCTTGGCAAACTCGGTATCGAAGCCAACGAGAACCTTATCGTCGCCTTCGCCTTCATAATAGTTCATAGGAGCGTATTCGGTAATACCGCATACAAAATAACCCTTGTCTTCTACCTTTGCCCAGTCACTGCTGTCAGAGCAGGAGGTAAATGCCACAGCCATACTTGCTACACAAAGAACAGCAAGAATAATAGATAAAACTCTTTTCATAATAATTTCCTTTCCAAACACTTTATTCTGCTAAAGCGTTACTCCTATATTATACTACAACATTCGCCCTTTGTAAAGTCATTTATAAATATATTTTTATTGAAAATACTCGAATTTTATGGTAAAATTTCCGAGAGGTGATACAATGACAAATTTGGAATATACGATACTTGATTTTATACAAAATCTATCCTCGCCTTTTATGGATTCGGTAATGCAATTTATTACGTTTTTAGGTAACGCGGGTTGGATATGGATAGCATCGGGCATAATTCTTTCGATCATACCGAAAACGCGAAAGATAGGATTTACGGTATGTCTTGCACTTATATTCAGTGTCTTGATATGCAACGTCACGCTAAAGCCGTTGATAGCCCGTACGCGCCCCTACGACTTAGTCGAAGGAATAAAGCTTATTATCGATGCCCCGTCGGATTATTCCTTCCCATCGGGACACACCTCGGCTTCGTTCGCGGCGGCAATTTCGATATTCATTCACAACAAGCGATACGGCATTATCGCCGTAGTAACAGCGTTTCTCATAAGCTTTTCCCGCCTCTATCTTTACGTCCACTTCCCAACGGACGTGCTCGCGGGCGCGATAATAGGATCAGCTTGCGCGGTTTTGGGATATTATTCAATCAAGCATATATATGCAAAAAAGGTGTCGAAATAACGACACCTTTTTCTTGTTATTTTGATTCAACAGCTTTCATTTCCTCGGTGGAGGAAGCCTTATCATTAAGCTCCTCGGGCTCGTGGAAGGTAGGAACGACCTCGATAATAGCCTTTTTAACAAGCTCGGAGCCGATCATCTCGGAAGACTTCACGACCGCGTCTTTGAGTATTTCAAGCTTTCTGTCGACCTCTTCACGTGAAAAAGGAGCATCACGTTCAATAAAAATCATATTGTTGTCGGTCTTATCGAGCGATTCGTTCTTCATCAAAAGCTCTTCGTAAAGCTTTTCGCCGGGGCGAAGGCCGATTTCTTCGATTTTTATGTCAACCTCAGGCTCAAATCCCGAAAGGGTTATCATATTTTTCGCAAGCTCGTAAATTCGAACGGGTTTACCCATATCAAGCACGAAAAGCTCACCCTTTTTAGCCATCGCACCCGCCTGCATAACAAGCGAGCTTGCTTCGGGAATGGTCATAAAATAGCGTATTATACGCTTATCGGTAATAGTAACGGGACCACCGTTAGCGATTTGGCGCTTGAACAACGGAATTACAGAGCCGTTCGAGCCAAGCACGTTACCGAAACGCACCGCCGCAAAGGAAGTCTTACTGTCAGCGCGGCATTGTACTATCATTTCGCAAATACGCTTAGATGCGCCCATAATGTTAGTCGGGTTAACCGCCTTATCGGTAGAAATAAGTATAAATTTCTCTACCCCGTACTTTTCAGCCATATCGGCGGTATTATACGTACCAAAAACGTTATTTTTGATTGCTTCGCATCCGCTCTGTTCCATAAGAGGGACGTGCTTATGTGCAGCGGCGTGGAAAACTATCTCGGGACGGTAATTCTTAAAAACGCTTTCCAACCTGACTCTGTCACGGACCGAGCCTATTTCCACCGAGAGCGAAAGCAGAGACCCGTATTCGCGGGTAAGCTCTTGTTGGATATCGTAAGCGTTATTCTCATAAATATCGAATATAACGATACGTTTCGGACCACATTGAGCGATCTGACGGCAAAGTTCAGAGCCTATCGAACCGCCGCCGCCCGTTACGAGAACAGTCTTATCGGTATAATACTTATATTCCTCGCTGTCATTAATGCTAACGGGGTCGCGGAAAAGAAGGTCTTCTATCTGGAATTCACGAATACTTCTTTTCGCCGTAGCGCTTCCGTTGACGGTGTCACGAACGGGAAGGTCATAAATCTTTATCTTACATCCCGTACGGCTATAAAAGCTGTAAAGTCTCGATGCCTCTTCACTGTCCACAGCGGCAAGCGCGATAAAAATCTCGCTTATAGAATCGCGCTTCATCTGTTCAAGTACGTTTTCGTCTTCGAAATAGACCGGCAAGCCTGCAACTCGCGAGCCTACCTTGGTCATATCCTTATCGATAAAGAACATCGGACGGTATATAATACGCTTATTACCAACGAGGTCGTTAGCAAGCAACACACCGAGCTGACCCGCGCCGACTATCGCAACGTTTATTGCGGGACCGTACTCGTTATCGTTATAACGGCGGTGCTTATATAAAAGTCGATACGTAAGTCTCGCCATAATGGCAAGAAGTGCGGTGAGAGACGCAACGTTGATAAAATGCCATACTCCACCGTAAAGCCAAAGTCCGCGCGACACAACAATAGCCGTAAGACCCGCAAAAAAGTCGGCAAGCACCAAGTAGAAATAAGCCTTTGTGCTCGTATATCGCCATACGTTAGAGTAAACCTTAAGTATAATCCTCCATACAATCATCGACACCATAAGCACAACGGAATTGTAGATATAGTCCCTCAAATCGTAGACAGGCGACGTTTCGAAAAACAACGTAGCAAAATAATATAGGGTATTGATCAACAAAAAGCAAAACGCATCAAAAAGAAAAAGTATCGGTCGTCTGCCTCTGAAATTTCTGAACAAAAATTCGCTCATAACGTTTCTCCCAAAATTTATTTTCCTAACGCGGAATTTATCGTATCATCAAAAATCCTTTGTAATTCATCCTTATCGTGGTTAAGGGCTCCTACCTTAGCTGCATTATTCGCATATTCAAAGATAATTCCCGTATTTTCTACAACGAGCGCAAGCCTTTCATCGAGCTCAGAACGGCTCGAGGCAACGATCGCGGCGTTGTTATCAACGAAATAACGCATAGGCGCTATATCCGGCTTGCCTACGGCGAAAATACATTTCCCCGCCGAAAGGTAATCGGGAATCTTGCTCGAAAAGGAAAGTCGGGCAAGATTTGAATATTTAGTACCGATATCCTCCAAAAACAAAAGAATATCGTAATTCTTCTGGAGCTTAAGCATTTCCTCGCGCGAAACCGAAGAATATATACGGCAAACGTTTTCTGTAAGCCATATTTTCTTATCGCTCGGCAATTCGGTTTGGGTATAAACATCGATTTCTATCGGGAGACGGTTTCTCCTTACGGCATCGACAACCTCGCAAAGCGCGGAATCCCTTCCGCAGGCAAGTCCGCCCGCGTAAAGCATCTTTATAGGTAATTCAATGTCATATTCGTCAACACTCGGTAATTCAGTAACGGGCTTGGTAAGCACCTTACAGTCGATTCCGAAAAAGGCGTCCGCTTCTCTTTTCGTAAGCTCGGTTATCGCAAAAAATTCGTTAGTAAGTCTCGCAAGACGTTTAAGTGATTTCCTTTGAAAGAAGCGATGGATCAAGAAAAATAATCCAAACGATTGCTTATATGTAAAATTATCGTCCCATATATATCCGACCGACTTTGCGCCCGTACGCTTTATAGAATACTCAACGATACGGTTAAGGTGGATATAGCTTTCAAGAGCATACAAAATCAAGTCGGGCTTAAAGGAATCGAGAAAGCTATCGAGCTCTTCGGTTTTCCACCTACCGAGTTTCCATACGATTTCTCTCGCGAGAAGCATCGACGGACGGCGTTTCCTTTGCATTTTACGGTAACGCTCGTTATGCTCCTTTAAATCCTCTGAAGCGGCTTCTTCATCGTCGGGAACAACCACACGTCCGGTTTTGACGTTTCGGTCGAAAATGCTCTTAATTATCTTGTTTTCGGAAACAGAAAAGAAGTTATTGCAATTATTACCGTCGGGAACTCCGTCGCGTATACATATATTTGCAACGTTATCTGCACCATATTCGGAGAGGAAGGACGACCACGTATTAATCTCCGCCGAGCCGTCCCAAGCGGATACCGTAAAAACCAATATTTTCGGCTTATCGGACATAATACGACCTCTCGAATCAATTACATAATTATACAAAGATAGTATATCACACGTGTACATAAAAGTCAACGAAAAAGAAGAGAGCAGAACGCTTAATAATGCGTTCTGCTCTGATTTTTTATTTAAGATAACCCTGCTTATAGAGAAGCTCTGCGCCGAGAACTGCGCCGCCTGCCGCACCGCGGAGGGTGTTATGAGAAAGGCAAACGAACTTATAATCGAAAATAGTATCCTCACGAAGTCTACCGATAGAGATACCCATACCGCCGTAAAGGTCGCGATCGAGGCGAGTCTGGGGACGGTTATCCTCTTCGAAATAGGTAAGGAACTTTTCGGGAGCGTGAGGGAGCTCGAGTCTCTGAGCCTCGCCGACGAAGTTGGCCCAATCAGCCTTTATCTCATCGATAGAAGGCTTATTTTCAAAAGATACCGAAACAGCCGCAAGGTGGCCGTCGGATGCAGGCACACGGATGCACTGCGCGGAGATAACGGGAGTTTCTGCGTTTACGATAACGCCGTTTTCAACCTTACCCCAAACCTTGAGAGGCTCCTTTTCGCTCTTTTCCTCTTCACCGCCGATAAAGGGAATAACGTTATCGATCATTTCGGGCCAGGTGTCGAAATTCTTACCTGCACCGGAGATAGCCTGGAAGGTGGTAACGTTAACTTCCTTGATTCCGTATTTACGGAGGGGTTCAAGCGCGGGAACATAGCTCTGGATAGAGCAGTTGGGCTTAACGGAGATAAAACCCTTGGTGGTGCCGAGACGCTTCTTCTGAGCTTCGATAACCTCGGTATGAGCGAAGTTGATCTCGGGAATAAGCATAGGAACGTCGGGGGTGCCTCTATGAGCCGAGTTGTTGGAAACAACGGGGATCTCAGCCTTTGCGTATGCTTCCTCGAGGGCTTTGATCTGATCCTTGGGCATATTTACCGCGCAGAAAACGAAGTCAACGTAAGGCTTAACGCTTTCGATATCCTCGGCGTTAAGAACGACCATATTAGCGATATTGTCGGAGATGGGAGTCTTCATCATCCATCTTCCCTTTACAGCCTCGCCGTAGGTTTTACCTGCGGAAGAGGGGCTTGCCGCAAGCGCGGAGATTTCAAAATAGGGGTGGTTTTCGATAAGCGTAATGAATCTCTGACCAACCATACCGGTTGCGCCGATGATTC
>JAZRLT010000025.1:0-5133 GCA_045646995.1 Eubacteriales bacterium
CCTCTCTCTTTCGGATCACGACCTTAAGATGCTCAACGACAGCGCAATAAAGATAATCCGCGAGCTTAAGATAGAAGGCGGCTGTAACGTTCAGTTCGCCCTCAATCCCAACTCCTCCGAGTACTACCTCATCGAGGTAAACCCCAGAGTTTCCCGTTCCTCCGCTCTTGCATCCAAGGCTTCGGGTTATCCCATTGCCCGCGTTACGGCAAAGATTGCCGTAGGTATGGCTCTTGAGGATATAAAGATTGCCAACACCAACGCCGCTTTCGAGCCCGCTCTTGATTACGTTATAGCAAAGCTTCCCAGATTCCCCTTCGATAAATTCACCTCCGCTACCAACAAGCTTGGTACCCAGATGAAGGCTACGGGTGAGGTAATGGGTATAGGCTCTAACATTGAAGAGGCTCTTCTCAAGGGCATTCGCTCCCTTGAAATCGGTGCAAACCACCTTTACCTTTCAAAGTTTGACAATATGTCCGTAGAGGAACTCCTTGACTACATAAAGGAATTCCGTTCAGATAACATCTTTGCAATAGCAGAGCTTCTTTATCACGGCGTTTCCATAGAAAAGATTCATGAGATCACCGAAATAACCGAGTACTTCCTCCAGGCTATAAAGAACATTATCGATATGGAGGAAAACCTCAAATCTCATAAGGGTGACGTTGAAATCCTCACCGCCGCAAAGAAGATGGGCTTTAGCGATAAGTACATTGCCCGTATGTGGGAGTGCAAGGAGATTGATATTTACAACGTTCGTAAGGAAAACAATCTCTTCCCCGTATTCAAGATGGTTGATACCTGCCATACGGGAGCATACATACCTTACTTCTACTCCTCTTACACCGGCGAAAACACTTCCCGTCTTACCGATAAGAAGAAGATAATAGTTCTCGGTGCAGGTCCTATTCGTATAGGTCAGGGCGTTGAGTTTGACTACTCCACCGTTCACGCCGTAATGACCATTAAAAACGCAGGCTACGAGGCTATAATCATTAACAATAACCCCGAAACCGTATCCACCGACTACACCACCGCAGACAAGCTTTACTTCGAGCCCCTCACTCCCGAGGACGTTATGAATATAGTAGAGTTTGAAAAGCCCCTTGGTGTTATCGCTTCTCTGGGCGGCCAGACTGCAATAAACCTTGCACAGCCCCTCTTTGACAGAGGCGTTAAGATAATCGGTACCGACTGTGCCGCTATTGACAAGGCTGAAGACAGAAACGCTTTTGAAAACCTCCTCAACGAGCTCAATATCCCCCGTGCAAAGGGTCAGGCCGTAACCAAGATAGAGGACGGTATCAAGGCCGCATCCGAAATCGGCTACCCCGTTCTTGTACGTCCCTCCTTCGTTCTTGGCGGACGCGCAATGCAGATAGTTGCCAACGAAGATCAGCTCCGTCATTACCTCAAGACCGCCGTTGAAATCGACGAGGACAAGCCTGTTCTTGTAGACAAGTACATTCAGGGCCGTGAGGTTGAGATCGACGCTATTTGCGACGGCCGTGACGTATTCGTTCCCGGTATTATGGAGCTTGTTGAAAGAACCGGCGTTCACTCCGGCGACTCCATATCCGTATACCCCTCCTTCTCCATCTCCGATAAGGTTAAGGGCATAATCCTTCAGTACGCAAAGAAGCTGGGTCTTGGCATTGGCATAGTAGGTCTGTTCAACATTCAGTTTATAGTTGACAAAGATGACAACGTATTCATCATAGAGGTTAACCCCCGTTCTTCCCGTACCGTTCCCTTCCTCAGTAAGGCTACCGGCTACTCCCTTGCAGATATCGCCACCGAGGTAATTCTCGGTAAGAGCCTCAAGGAGCAGGGTATATTCGACATTTACCCCGAGGAAAAGGACAGATTCTACGTTAAGGCGCCCGTATTCTCCTTTAATAA
This sequence comes from Eubacteriales bacterium, assembly GCA_045646995.1. Classification (GTDB taxonomy): domain Bacteria; phylum Bacillota; class Clostridia; order Oscillospirales; family CAG-382; genus Coliplasma. The sequence goes on from JAZRLT010000025.1 coordinate 1,906, forward strand.
GATTCGCGGACTTGACGCTTACCTCTCTCCCGAAATGAAGTCCACCGGTGAGGCTATCGGTTATGATGATAAGCTTAACCGTGCGCTCTATAAAGCACTTCAGGCTTCGGGTATGCATCTCCAGAATTACGGTACCGTATTCGCTACCGTTGCCGATAAGGATAAGGAAGAAGCGCTTCCTCTTATCCGTCGCTTCTATAATCTCGGATTCAATATTCAGGCTACCGAGGGAACCGCTAAGTTCTTGAAGAGTAACGGTATCCGTACTCATATTCTCAAGAAAATCAACGAGGATAGTAACGAAATTCCCGATGCAATCCGTCAGGGTCATATCGCATACGTTATCAATACTCGTGATATCAGCTCTCCTGATCAGGTGAGCGATGGCTTTGAAATTCGTCGTTGCGCTACCGAAAACAACGTTTCTATCTTTACCTCTCTCGATACCGTTCGCGTGCTTCTCGACGTTCTCGAGGAAACTACGCTGACTATCTCTACTATCGACGCATAACAAATAGCACTATAAAGGTGACCAATATGATGCAATCTGTGTTTCGGAAGGACAAATTGAAGCAATCCCTGTTTCAAATAACCGAAAATGTGAAGCTGACCGATTCCGTTATGAGAATGAAGCTGGTTGGTGATACAAGCGCTATCGCCGCGCCGGGTCAGTTTGTAAATATACAGCTCGACGGTCTTTTCCTTCGCCGTCCTATTTCGGTTCATGATTATGATTCTGAATCCCTTACCATCATTTATAAGGTGGTAGGGAAGGGCACGGCTCAGATGTCGGAAATGACCTCGGGTACTTTGGATATCCTTACGGGTCTCGGAAATGGCTACGATACCTCGCTTGCGGGCGATAAGCCTCTTCTTATCGGCGGCGGCGTTGGTGTTCCTCCCTTGTATAACCTCGCGAAAAAGCTTATTTCCGAGGGGAAAGAGGTTTCCGTTATCCTTGGCTTCAATACCAAGGACGAGGTATTTTGTGAGGAGGATTTTAAAAACCTCGGCTGTAAGGTCGGAGTTACTACCGCCGACGGCTCCTATAGAACTAAGGGATTTGTAACTGCACTTATGGAAAACGCTGATTATACCTATACCTATTCATGCGGCCCCGAGCCTATGCTTAAGGCGGTATTTGCCGCTTCGAAGACCTCCGGTCAGTATAGCTTCGAGGAGAGAATGGGCTGTGGCTTCGGCGCTTGTATGGGTTGTTCTTGCAAAACAGTTACTGGTTATAAGCGTATCTGTAAGGAAGGACCGGTTCTCGAGAAGGAGGAAATATTATGGGAAAAATGAACGTAGACCTTTGTGGTATAACTCTTGACAATCCCGTTATTCCTGCGAGCGGAACCTTTGGGTACGGCTATGAATTCGCCGAACTTTACGATATAAATATTCTTGGTACATTTTCCTTTAAGGGTACTACTAAAGAACCTCGCTTCGGTAATCCTACCCCTCGTATCGCCGAATGTTCTTCGGGTATGATAAATGCCGTCGGATTGCAAAACCCCGGCGTTGAAAAGGTAATTTCCGAAGAACTACCTAAGCTTTCCCAATGCTTTAATAAAAAGGTTATGGCAAATGTCAGCGGATTTTCTGTCGAGGATTATGCTTATACCTGCGAAAAGCTCGATAAGTGCGATCAGGTTGGTTGGCTTGAGGTTAACGTCAGCTGTCCTAACGTTCATGGCGGCGGAATGAGCTTCGGTACCGATCCCGATGCGGCGGCAGAGGTTACTCGCGCCGTCAAGGCTGTTACAACTAAACCTGTAATAGTAAAGCTTTCGCCTAACGTAACGGATATCGTTGCTATTGCAAAGGCTTGCGAATCGGCGGGCGCCGACGGTATAAGCCTTATTAATACAATGCTCGGTATGCGTATCGATCTTCGTACGAGAAAACCCGTTATTGCCAATAAAATGGGCGGTTTTTCGGGAAAAGCGATATTCCCTGTGGCTGTTCGTATGGTTTATCAGGTAGCTTCCGCAGTCTCTGTACCCGTTATAGGTATGGGCGGCGTAAGCTCTGCCGAGGACGTTATCGAAATGATGCTCGCGGGCGCTACTGCCGTTGAAGTTGGCGCGGCTAATCTTGTCGATCCGTTCGTTTGCAAAAATATTGTCGAGGACCTTCCTCGCGTTATGGAAAAATATAAAATCGATAATCTTAAGGATATAATAGGAGGAGTTAAATAATGGGTAAGGACGTCATTATCGCCTGTGACTTTTCGAGCGCTGAACAGACCTTCGCGTTTCTCGATAAGTTTACCGGTAAGAAACCCTTTGTTAAGATAGGTATGGAGCTTTTTTATGCGGAAGGTCCCTCTATTGTTCGCGAATTAAAGGCGAGAGGTCATAAGATCTTCCTCGATTTGAAGCTTCACGATATCCCTAATACCGTTAAAAAGTCTATGGCTGTTCTCTCGCGCCTCGATGTTGATATGTGTAACCTTCACGCGGCGGGAACTATCCGTATGATGCAGGGTGCACTTGAAGGACTTACTCGTCCCGACGGTACCCGTCCTCTTCTTATCGCCGTTACCCAGCTTACCTCTACCGACCAAGAAAGTATGGAAAACGATCTCCTTATTAAGGAGCCTATCGATAAGGTCGTAATGCATTACGCAAATAATGCTAAGCTTGCGGGACTTGACGGTGTCGTTTGCTCTCCTCTTGAAGCGGGCAAGGTTCACGATCTTTGTGGAAATGAATTCCTTACCGTTACTCCCGGCGTAAGATTTGCCGATGGTGATATCGGTGACCAAAAGCGCGTTATGACCCCTGCTGAAGCGAAAAAGATCGGCTCCGACTATATCGTTGTGGGTCGTCCTATTACTGCGGCTGAGGATCCTGTTGCCGCTTATGAGCGTTGCTTGAATGAATTTGTTGATTGAGGTGTATTATGGAAGGATATAAGAGAGAATTTATAGAATTTCTCCAAAGCGCGGGAGTTCTTAAGTTTGGTGATTTTACCGCAAAGAGCGGACGAAAGATACCTTATTTCATCAATGCGGGTATGATCAAGACGGGCGACGATATCGCAAAGCTTGGCGAGTTCTACGCAAAGGCATATTTTGAAAAGCTTGGCGCAAAGAAGGCTGTTCTTTACGGCCCCGCTTACAAGGGCATTTCGCTCGCTGTTTCCGCAGCCGTTGCTCTTTCCAAGAACGGTCTTAACGTACCCTTCTTCTTTAACCGCAAGGAGGTCAAGGACCACGGCGAG
>JAZRLT010000026.1:0-3753 GCA_045646995.1 Eubacteriales bacterium
CGATATCGACCTTGTTGTTGCTCTTGTCTTTGATGGTGCCTGCAGGTACGCTCTGCTCGATTACAGTGTTGTTACCGCCCTCTACTTCTTTGTAAGTGATGTTGACGATGTCGTACTTGTAATAGGTTTCGGCGAGCTTGATAGCCTCTTGCTCGGTACATCCGATAAGATTAGGCATCTTGCCGGTCGTGCTTGATTCGGGACGTCGGAATACCGAAACGGTTACGGTTGTGCCGACTCTGACGGTTTCGCCGTGTTCGGGATAGGTTTTTATAACCTGCTTATCCTCGAAATAAATATTATCCGAGTCGGTGGTTTCGGTGATCTCGTATTTGAGCTTGAGCTTGCTTAATGTTTCTTTTGCACTGTTTTCCGAATATCCGAAAAGATTGGGAATCGTAACGAATTCGGATTCCGCTACGTAGATCTTAAGCTTTAGCTTCTTTGTGTTTTCGTCAATGGCCTTCGGCGAACCGCTTCCGGGTACCGTTCTTAAAACCTCGCCGTTGTCTTTTTCGTTGTTGGTTTCCTTGATGATCTCGATGTCGAGATATTCGTATCCCTCTATCGTTTTTAGATACTCTAAGGCGTCGTCTATGTTTTTCTCTTTGATGTTCGGAATAACCACCTCGGCGGTCTGATCATCTCCGGAAATTTGTTCAAAGAAGTTGGCGATAGTAAATCCCGCGAGAATAACTACTACCAAAAGGAAGGGAATTGCAACGCCGCATACAACGGGGAACATAGTTCGGTTCGTTTTCGGCTTTTTCTTCTTCTTTGCGCCGTTATCTATCTTTTTCTTCTTTGGTTTTACAACTCCTGCCGCGGTGAGTACCTCGGCTCCGTTGGTGTCCTCATAAGGCTCAATGTCGGCGGTGTCGATCATATCGATAGAAACCACACTGCTTCCGACCGTTCCTTCGGACGCGCCTAAAGCGTTCATAGCGAAAATAACGTCGGGATAACGAAGGACCCATTCAAGCGCCTTTGCCATGGTGTGTGCGGATTGGAAACGGTCCTCGGGTGCTTTTTCCATAGCCTTTAAAATGATCTGCGAAACGCCTATCGGAATGTCAAGAACTATGTCTCTCGGGTTGACGGGCTCGTCGTTGACCTGCATCATCGCTACCTCCATAGGAGTTTCAGCGGTGAAGGGAAGTGTGCCCGTAACAGCCTCGTACAGCATTATACCTACCGAATAAAGGTCGGAATAGTAATCGGTGGTCTTTCCGCATGCCTGCTCGGGAGATATATAATAAACGGTTCCTATTGCCTTTTCGGAAACGTTATCAGTGACGGAATTCGGAAGCTTTGCTATACCGAAGTCAGTTACCTTGATATCGCCGTTCTTTAAAAGAATAACGTTTTGAGGCTTGATATCGCGGTGGATAATGCCCTTGCTGTGAGCGTGCTCAAGACCTCTTAAAATCTTTAAAATATAAATGCACGCTTCCTTCCAGCCAATAACACCCTTGTTGTCGAGATATTCTCGAAGAGTGATGCCGTCAAGGTATTCCATAACAATATATTTAATATCGGGATATATCGCAACGTCGTAAACGCTGACGATGTTCTTGTTGGAAAGCATAGCAACGGCTTTCGATTCGTCGATGAATCTTGCTTCTGCCTGCTCGTTGCCGTTGTATTCATCATTAAGGATTTTGATGGCTACTACTCGATTCATAACAAGGTCCTGAGCTTTGAGAACGCAAGCCATACCGCCCATTCCGACTAACTCTAAGATCTTGTATCTGCCGTCGAGTACCTTTCCTACAAAAGCTTCGTATTTATTCATAATAAATCCTTTCGAGTGTTAATCGTTACCGATGAGCACTGCTGTTATATTATCCGAACCGCCGCCCTCGTTGGCTTCAAAGACGAGTCTTTCGGCTCTTGTCTTGTATGAGGTCTGCTTCGGTATATATTCACCTGAGATTATCTGACCGATTCTTTGATCGGGAACGTGATTGGTAAGTCCGTCGGTGCATAAAAGGAGTCGGTCGTAATTGTCGATTCTGTAAAAATCCCCTTCGACCCTGTCGTTAACACCGAGAGCTCTCAAAATGATGTTTTTGTTTGGGTGATTAACTGCCTCTTCGGGAGTGATCTCGCCCTTTTCGATAAGATATTGAACGAAGGAATGGTCCGTTGATATCTGTCTTATCTCTCCGTCTAACTGCCTGTAAAGCCTGCTGTCACCTACGTTTACTGCAAACGTTCCGCAAAGACAGCTTAAAACGGCAACCAATGTCGTACCCATACCCTCTAACTCGATGTCGGTGAGAGCTTTTTCGTATACTGCCTGATTCGCTTCTTCCAAGGCGTTTTTTAATAGCCTCCTTATGTCGGCTTCAAGATAGTCGTCTGCATTTTTTACCGAAAAGGCCTTTTTTATGACCGATATAAAGGTTTTTACCGCAAGCCCGCTTGCTACGTTTCCGCCCTTTGCACCGCCCATTCCGTCGCATACTATCGCACAAAAGTATCCGTTCTTGGAAAAAACGGCATAACTATCCTGATTGTTTTTTCGTTTTACACCAATATCTGTTTTTCCGCCGTAGTTCAAAGCCGTTCTCCTTTCTGCTTAATATGTATAGTAAAGCTTCCTAAAAGATATTAAGTCCTTGCGTCCTCTTGGCGAAGCTGACCGCAGGAGGCGTTGATATCCGATCCGAGTCTTCTTCGTACCGTTGCATTGATTTTGTATGATTCAAGCGTTTCTACGAATTCCTTTATAGCGTTCTTTTCACTACGCTTGAAGTCCTTTTCCTTTATGGGATTTACGGGAATAAGATTAACGTGGCAAATCATTCCCGATAACAGTCCCGCTAACTCCTTTGCGTGCGCTTTGGAATCGTTAACGCCCGCAATGAGTGCATATTCGAAAGAGATTCTGCGTCCTGTTTTGTCGATGTACCGTCTGCAGGCTTTCATCAGCTCGTCAATACTGTACCGCTTTGCGATAGGCATGGTCTGACGTCTTATTTCGTCGTTCGGAGCGTGTAGAGAGATAGAGAGCGTGACCGGCAATCCTTCTTCCGATAAAGCGTCGATTTTATCTACAAGTCCGCAAGTGGAAAGGGAAATGTGTCTTAAACCGATGTTTAAGCCCTTTTCGTGGTTGACAAGTCTTAAGAATTTCATTACGTTGTCGTAATTGTCTAAAGGCTCGCCCATTCCCATTAATACGACGTTAGATACCTTTTCGCCCAAATCTCGTTCGGCTTCGACAATTTGTAATATCATTTCAGACGGCATAAGCGATCTTACGAGTCCCGCCTTGGTAGAAGCACAAAACGCACAACCCATTCTGCAACCGACTTGGGTGGAAAAACACATCGTGTTTCCGTGCTTGTATCTCATAAATACGCTCTCGCCGGTTTCGCCATCGTGAAGCATATAGAGATATTTTACTGTACCGTCTATCGCCGAAACCAATTTGCGCTTGATTTCCGCTGTGGGAACGAACGCCGCTTCCTTGAGCTTGTCTTTGAGACTCTTAGGTAGCGTGGTAATATCGTCGATAGCGCGTGCGCCCTTGTATAATCCTTCGAAAATTTGTTTGCCTCGGTATTTGGGCTGGTTCATCGATTCGACAAAGTCACCCAACTCCTCGGGAAACATCGAAAGCAAATCAGCCTTCATTCTGTTTATTTCTCCCTGATGATTTTTGCTGTGTAAAAGCCTTCTCGGACCTCTTCGTACGGTAAATAAGTATGCTCTTCGGCTAAAATAAAGCCCTCGTGAGTCGAT
>JAZRLT010000027.1:0-3310 GCA_045646995.1 Eubacteriales bacterium
TGTATTGAATTAATTTAATGAATAATTCAGGCAGGTGTTTTTTATGAACATAAAAGAACTGAATCTTAATAAAGGTCTCTACTTTCTCGGAATCGGCGGTATCAGTATGTCCGCAATTGCTATGATACTTGCAGGAAAGGGTTATTCCGTTTCGGGATACGACCGTACGCTCGGCGACGTGACCGACAAGCTTGAAAAGAACGGCATAAAGGTTTATTCCGAATTCGATGCATCACAGCTTGATGACTGCGACGCTGTAATCTATTCGGCGGCGTTCGGAAACGATCATCCTATTATGCAGGCGGTTTTAGCAAGCGGCAAATCCATATACTCTCGCGCAGAGGTTTTGGGTGCGCTTGCAAATCTATATAAAAACTCTATTGCCGTCGCAGGTACTCACGGCAAATCCACCACCAGCGGTATGCTCGGACACGTATTATTGAACGCTGTCGGTTGCGATCCTACCGTAGTCGTCGGTGCAGTTATGCGCGACGTTGGTTCTACGTACAGAATCGGAAGCGACGACAACTTCGTTTTCGAAGCCTGCGAATACAAAGACAGTTTCCTCTCGTTCTTCCCGAAAATCGCCGTCGTACTTAACATTTCACTCGATCATACCGACTATTTCTCGGGAATCGAGCATATGAGAAATTCCTTCACTCAATATATGAACAACAGCGGAAAAGACGGATATGCTATTTATAATTACGATTGCGAAAATTGCCGTTTAGCCGCCGAGGGGTACTGCGGTACAAAAATCACATTTAGCGCAAACGGCAACAAAAACGCAACATATTACGCAGAAAACGTTTGTAACTGCTGTGGATTCCCTACGTTTGACGTTTATAAAAACGGTGAATTCTTCTTGTCTATAAAGCTTTCCGCCCCCGGCGAGCACAACGTTGCCAACTCGCTCGCAGTGGTTGCCGTATGCGATTTGATTGGAATCAACAAAGAGGACATCGTCAAAGGCATAGTAAGCTTTGTCGGCGTCGGAAGAAGATTTGAATATAAGGGAAGCTTTTGCGGAGCGGACGTATACGACGATTACGCGCATCATCCCGACGAAATCAAGGTAACGCTGTCCGCCGCCAAAGCGATAGCGAGAAACAGGGTCGTATGTGTATTTCAGCCTCATAATTATTCCCGTCTTCGCGATTTGTTCGAGGATTTCGCCGTTTCCTTTGATGATGCGGATTTACTTATCCTTGCCCCTCTTTATGCTGCACGCGAGGCTTGCGGTGATGAAGTTTCTTCTGAACTGCTATCCGAACGTATAAATGGCTCCAAATACTTCGAAACGTTTGAAGAAATCAAAAATTTCTTATCAAATGAGTTGGCTTCCGGCGATCTTCTGCTTATAATGGGTGCCGGAGATATAACAAAACTAGCCAACAGTATTTAATTTTCGAAAAATGAAAAAAAGACTTGACAAAAGCGAAAATTTGTTATATATTAAGGTGTTCGTATTTTTTATGTAAATCTTTTGGAGGTGGAATAAATGGCAAAGTGTTCGGTTTGCGGAAAGGGCGTTACCTTCGGTTGTAATGTATCCCACTCGCACAGAAAGACCAACAGAAGTTGGAAACCCAACATCAGAAGAGTTAAGGCTAATCTCAATGGTACTGTTAAGCATGTAAATGTTTGCTCCCGTTGCCTCAGAAGCGGCAAGGTTACCAGAGCTATATAAGCCACAGTCTGAAATAAAAAACGAAGCGGTTTTTACCGCTTCATTTTTTTATCTTTTCATCATAGTACTCTTTAGACATCGAATAGTGCGCTATATCACATTGTACGTCTTTGATTTCCATTTCGGAATAACCGATACGTTCCAAAGAAAATCCTACCCGTTCCGCCAACCGTTTAGACGGTTCATTTTCGTTAATTATCCTAAGCTTTGCCGAAGGCAACTCCAGCGTCTCAAAATTCAGTTTAAGCATCGCATTCAAGGCTTCAGTCATATAACCCTTACCTTGATAATCGGGAGATAACACATATCCGATTTCATAAATATCCGATGACACATCTATCATAGCATATCCGCAGGTCCCGATCATTTTTTCGGTTTCCTTAAGCTCTATTGCCCAATCGCAATACAATCCCTTCAAATTACGTCTTATCAATGATTCAATATAACCCTCAGTAGCCGAAAGATTCAAATGCGGCGACCATAATAAATATTTAGACACCTCGGGACGCGACGCATATTCGTACATATCGTATGCATCATCAATGTCCACAAAACGAATCAACAAGCGCTCGGTTTCTATGGGCAATACTCGCTTTAAAAGCTTTCTGATTTTTCTATCTTTCACTAAGCTTCACCTCAAAGCGTATTATAATACGAACAATTTGAATTTTCAATATGAAGTATAAATATATCTGAATACTACGCATATTTTTAAGTTTCTATTTGTCTAAAATTCGTATATTATCCTTGACATAATCGGTATTCCGTTGTATAATACCAATATGTATAAACTTATGGCATTATAGGAGGACAGCCTAATGAAAAAAGGCATTTTATGTATTCTTCTGGCGATCGTTATGATCGTTCCGTTATTTACTGCTTGTCAGAGCGAATCTGATCTCAGCGGTAGCGAAGTAAGCATATATACTCTCTACACCATCAAAGACGAAAAGACTACCGAAAAGGCTGTGCGCGAGGTTGAACTTGCTCTCAACCGTATTTTGTTTTACCGTTTAGGTGTAATTCTTGACCTCGTAATGGTTAACGAAGACGAGTATGAAGAGCTTATTGACAAAAAGTTCGACGACATGGCCGAATACGAGGCATACAAGAAAGAACAAAGCAAAAACAACAAGAACAACAAGAATAATAAGACTTCCTCCGAAGAATCCAGCAAAGACGTTATGGACGGCGATAAGATCTTAGATCTTCTTGCTGATGGCAAGGATATTCCGTTGGAAAATCCCCGTCTTGATATCTTCTTGGTAAGAGGTTACGATAACTACTACGAGCTTGCTACCACCAACAAGCTTGCGGCTCTTGATGAAAAATTGGACAACGAAGCTAAGGCTCTTAAGTCTTACATCCACTCCACTATTTTCAACGCAGCTACCGTTAACGATAAGGTTTACGGCGTGCCCGTAAACGCTCCTATCGGCGAATATACCTACTTCATATACGACACCGAGCTTCTTGAAAAATTCGAGATCGACCCTAAGACCATCTCCTCTCTCGAAGACCTTCAGAATTACCTTGAAATCGTTAAGACCAATGAGTCCGACGTTATTCCTCTTAAGAATGCTGTTGTAAGTCCCGATATGAACTTCTTGGGTGAAGAAG
>JAZRLT010000028.1:0-12039 GCA_045646995.1 Eubacteriales bacterium
GTGTTGAGATTTTTTATTCCGCAATATAAAATGCTGGAATCAGTTTATTGTTCGGATAGGAAAGAAGGATTGATTCTATCTGCTTTTTTATCTCAGAAAGCGACTTGCTTTCCATATTATCTTCGTATAAAAAAGTTTCGGCATACATATATTCCGGATTGGTTTTATCTCTGTATCCACCGCCACCAAGGGAATCTTTCTGGTCAACAATGCGGACGTGCTCAAACCATAAGATTGATTCCACACATCCTTTTTCTTCATAGAGCAAGTCTAAAAACTTCACCCAGTCATCAAATAAATACTCTGAGCACAACTGATGGTTTCTGATGTAAGTTTTTACTTTTTGTGTTAACATCGAAATCCCTCCGTTTTAAGACTATCGGTCAGTTTACTTTCGGCTGTAAGTCCTTCGTATGAACAGAAATACGGACATAATCGTCGGCCTTTTCCCTACTTAAAAGAACAACTGTCTCCACATGCTCCGTAAAAGGAAACATATCGACCGGCTGAATCTTCTTTACCTTATATCCGTCGTTGCGGAGGATATAGAGGTCGCGGGCGAGTGTTTCGGGGTTACAAGAGATGTAAACGACCTTTTCGGGCGCAAGCGCAATAAGGCTTTTTAAAAACTTCGGGCTGCATCCCGCGCGGGGCGGGTCGGTAATAACGACGTCTATCTTTTCGCCCTCTTTCAAGACGCTGTCCATAAAGGCGCCCGCGTCTGCGGCAAAGAAGCGAATATTCTTAATATTATTCAATTCGGCGTTCACGTTTGCGTCGCGTACCGCATCGCGGTTGGATTCAACACCGAAAACCTCTTTGCATTTATCCGCCATAATAAGACCGATAGTACCCGTGCCGCAATAAGCGTCTAAAAGACGTTCGTTGCCCTTGAGGTTTGCAAACTCAAGCGCCTTTTTATAAAGCACCTCGGTTTGAATACGGTTGACTTGAAAAAAGGACTTCGGGCTGATACGGAAATCAAGTCCGCAAACGGTATCGGTAATATATCCGTCGCCGTGGTATATTTCGCTCTTGTCGCCGAGCATAAGACCCTTATCGGTGTCGTTGATATTGCGAACGACGGTTGTAATTTCGGGATGGCGCTTCAAAAGCTCGTTCACGAACGCGCTTCTCGACTTGAATTCACCCTTGTTTGTAACAAGAACGACCATAGCTTCGCCGTTTTTCGCCGTTCGAACCATAACGTGACGGAGGAAACCGCGGCCCGTACGGTTGTCGTAGGCGTGAATCTTGAAGGATTCGCAAAGATGTCGGATAGTTACGACGATCTTGTCGGCATTAACGTCCTCGAGCATACATTCGTCAACGGGGATTATGTTGCCCGTAGCCGATTGGTAAACGCCCGAAATAACGCTTCCGCGACGGAAGCCGAACGCCGATTGAACCTTATTTCGGTAGTTAAGAGGATTCTCCATACCGATAATATCCTCGACGTAACCGAATCTGCCTAAAAGCTTGACTAACTTCGCCTGCTTGAAGCAAAGCTGTTCTTCATATTCCATATTTTGTAATTGGCATCCGCTGCACTTTTTCGCAAAGGGACAAAGCATATATGTACCGCCTTAATAGTTTTAATTGTTGTATGCCGTTAATATTTCTTCGGCTATGACGGGAGGCATAGGTACGACGTTAAAGACTACGTCTTCTCCACCATCTTCCGAGAACTCCTCGCTTCGGATATAATACACCTCGTCTTCGTATATAAGCACCGAGTGTGTATAGTCATAATCGTAAATTTCGACGATGCCGTCGGGAGTCATTTTAAGTATGTTTATCGTCTCCGCGTCGAAGTAGTCCATTGTAATGTAGGTGCCTTTTATGGCGGGATCCTCTATAAACGCTTCAAAGAGCGAAGTCGCCTCGTCGGAGAACTTCTTTCCCTTTACCATCCATATATACCTGTCCATAGAGTTGAATTTTTCTTCTATCGCCTCGGCATCGTCCTCGGGACAGAAAAGATTTCCATATTCGTCGCAAACGAGATCGAAGCCGTAAGGATTTGAAACGGAATAATAGTTTCCGATCAACGAGCGATCGAAGATACTGTCGCTGTATTTATAGGTAAAAACAGCGTCCGCCTTGGTATAAAACGACGCGTCGGTGGTAAATCCGTCGAGTGCAACGTAGGTTACTCCGCCCGCGGTGAATTTGTCCGACTGATAACCGTATTCATCGATAACAACGTCGGTAATCGTTACGTTTTCGGGAAGAAATGTAGAACTGATACCGGCAACGGAGAAAAGGATCAGCGGGGAACTTAATATTAATGCGCCTATAACAATTCCCGAAATCGAGAGTCCCTTTAACGGCTTTTTGCCGCTATGAACACGTTTTTTCGATTTCGAGAGTCCGAGTATACCTAAAACGATTGCGGCAATTCCCGCCGTCATAAATATAGCGAATACAATGAAAAATATAACGAAACCAAGAAAAAATACTACGCCCATAATTAATCTCCTATTGTTGAAATCTTAATTGTATTCTCTATAAATTTCTTTGCTCGGCGTCCCAAACGGAAGGATACACCCTCGGTTTTTAATTCGGTTATTAAAAACTCGCCTTGGATATAGGCGGTGGAAATCTCATCGGGCTTAAATGCATAGCATCCTAAGTCCCGTTCTCTCTTTGAAAAACCGTGTTTCAGGTCTGCCGTAATTCTTAAATCGTTGTCGGTGAAGAAAATACAAACGTCGCGGTTTTTAAACGCCTTGTCGCTTGATTCGTAGCACTTCGTAACGATACAAGGCTCGTTATAACCGTAATAGCCTTGAAGGTATAAAATCGTCTTGTCGTAGACGGTATTTTTGGGGATGACTGACTTTTTCTGGGACATACTCGAAAGCGGACTGCTTGCAAGCGCGCCCAAAAGGAGTGAAACGATAAAAACTACGATTACAAAAATAAGTTTAAGACCGATCACCGAAATTTTAAGGAGGGTAGAGTGCGGTATGGGGATTTGTATGATCATAAATATGCCGCCGAGAAGAAATAAACCGCTTACAATGAAGAATACTACCGAAGAAGAAAATCCTAAAAATTTGCTCTGACGGGCTCTTTTCTTTTCCTCGGATGATAGGGGAATCGGTTCGATAATAATTTCGCGCTCCTCGGTTTTTATGGTGTCGCATTTGAAATACCGCATATTTTACCTCCTTTCGGATAGGTTAAACGTAGATTATAAGCTTATCGGATTTTTTCTTGTGTAAATACATCCTTAACGGTAAACCGAGCTTTATTTTAAGCGCGTTTTTAGGGCATACGGTTACGCATTTTAAGCATCTTATGCAAGCGTTGTTGATAACACCTGCGTTGATTGCGTTATTAGGACAAGCTTCACTGCAAACATTACAGCCATCGCAGTCAGTACCGCGTTTTATCTTTAATCCGATTCGGCTTCTGACCTTCGGGTAAAGGTCAGCCAAGGGGTTTTTATATAATTTAGGAATATTTACGGGAGAGGGATTCTTGATCTTTTCGACGACCGCGTTCAAATTTTCGTAATTGCGAAAAGGGGTATCGCCGTCAATATAAGAATGTCTCGTAGGTACGTATGCCGCCGCGACAACGTTTTGCCCGTAGTCTTTTTGAATCTCATAAATAACGTTTCCGCAACAGATTTTCCCGTAGGTGGCAATAGCCGTAAGATTATCGGCGGAGCTTTTTTCTAAAAAGGCTTTTACGGCATCGGGGAGGTTTTGGCAATATACGGGAAATACGAGGACGAGATTTTTATAATCGGCTTTAACAACATCCTCAATATCCGTAAGAGGAAAGTCTAATTTATCCGCGAAATATTCCGCGATTGCTTTGCTTTGGTTGGTGTTTGAATAGAATACAACTGCGTTCATTATAAGAAATACTCCCTCATAACGGCGCATTCGGGAATTTCGCCGAGCGAAAATCCGAGCGAAGCTTTTATTTCGGATATGGCTTCCTCACGCGATAAATTGTTGTTACGGCTTGCGATAGCAATTTCAAGCGCGCTGAAGGGTATCATAGAGCTTCTCATATTGTAAAATCTTACGAATTGAGAATGCTCCTTGCATTTTTCGATGTTACAGCTTGTATGAAGTCCTTTATCGCTTTCTTTAGGGGCGACCCAACCGCATTCGCGTATGAGAATATCCTTGATTTTGTTCCAATTATAAGCTCCTCCGCAAATCTCGTCGAAATCGACCTGAACGAACGCGGGGATGTTTCCCGACCGCGAGGAAGAACGTATCGCTCTTTTTAAGGGGTTTAAAATACTCGGGACCTCTTTTATCGCCTCGCAGATATTAAAGACGAGTTGATTATGGTATCCCGCTATGTTTTTAAGCTTGTTGTCGCCGTAGGCGAGCTGTTTCATAGTCGCAAGGGTGTGGAATTGCCCCTTTTTGAGCGGCGGACGTAAGGTAATAATTCTTCCGACGTTTAAAAGCGCGTTCAACGCCTTGTTGTCGGGGAAGGAATAGGCTATTTTGGGGGACATACGGTTAAAATATAATCCGAGCATTTGCGCAGGCTCGTTTCCCGCAACGAAATAGGGAACCTTATTTATAACAAGCTCGGGATAGAATAAAATATACGCGAGAGAGGGACAGGCGCAGGTGTTCTCGCTTAATGAATAGAGCTTTTTATATATTTTTTTCAAATCGTCGTTCGCGATTTTTCTTATTATAAATTCTACCGAATCGAAGTGTTTTTTCGCGTTTTCTATACTTTTCTTCGCCGATTCCGACATATAAGGGATTTCCCAGGTAAGCGCCAAAACGCGAAGCTTTAATACCTTCGAAAGGTAATAAAGAAGATATGTAGAATCCTTACCGCCGGTATAGAAAACGGCAATATCGAAGCGCGATTTTTTCGATTTCGGAAAGCTGTTCATAACGGGAACGACGCTTTTAAGGTTTTTCGTTTCCTCTGTGCTTTGACAAATAGGGCATTTACCCTCGGCGTCAAACTCGATTCCCGGAATCATAAAATCGTTTGCGGCGCAGGTCTTACAAAACGTTGCTTCTTCCAAGGACGCAGGAATGCTTTTCTTGTTTTCGGCTTTAACTATCTGCTCGCCTATAAGCGAACCCAAAGCCTCTATTTCCGATTCCGTGAGCGCGGAAGGAAGCTTTTCGATTATATATTTTTGACGCGTTGACACCTTGACGCTGTTTTTGAACAGATTCGGACGGCTTCTCAATCCGTAATATCTTAATATCTCGTTTTCGAGCTTCCATCTGCTTTGGATATCATACATATTTTTCTCCGAATTGTAGATAGGGTTTACTGTACTGTCTAAAATTAAAGTTACTTTTTTCGTCGATATGTTGCTTCGCAACTCGATATTTGCTCGCGTTGCGAGCAATCGATATATGCTCACTTCGTTCGCATTCGATATGTTGCCTTCGGCAACGCAAGGTCGATTGCGCCGATCTTCACGTCCCAAAGGGACATATCGAGCGCATAGCGCATATCGAACGCGAAGCGTATATCGAGCGTTGCGTTAGCGGCGCATATCGACATTGAAACCTCGTGTCAACGACACGACGGTTTCAACATGTCCCGTGCGAGGGAACAGATCGTAAGGCGTTGCTTCGTTCGTAAAATAACCCTTTTCGGCGAAAATCGCGCAATCGCGCGCGAGAGTCGCGGGGTCGCAGGAGATATATATAACTCTTTCGGGGGAAGCTGTTGCAACGGTCTCGATAACCTGAAGGTCAAGTCCCTTTCGGGGCGGGTCAACTATTATAATTTCGGGGTTGCCGAACTTTTTACGGCATTCCTCGACGCCGACGCTCGCGTCACCGCAGACGAAAAGCGTGTTTTCCTCGCTTCTGCCGTTGACTCGCGCATTTTTCTTTGCGTTTTCTATCGCTTCTTCGATAATTTCGACACCGCAAAGCTTGTCCGAATCGTTCGCAAGGCATAAACCGATCGTACCCGCACCGCAATAAAGGTCGAGAATGATTCTCGGACGCTCGCTTTCGGGTAAGTAAGCCTTCGCGCCGAGATAAAGCTTTTCCGCCATATCGGCGTTTACCTGATAGAACGCGCGGGGCGATATTTCGAAAACCTTACCGCAAAGCGTATCGGTAAGCGCTTCTTCGCCGAGTATACGTACCGTTTCTTCGCCGAAAATCACGTTATCGTGCTTTTTATTTACGTTAATATGTACTCCGATTACTTCGGGGAATTTTTCGGAAACCGCTTGAGCGAGCGAGGGTAATTTATTACCGCGGTTGTCGGTCACGACCAAGCAGAGAAGAATTTTGTCTTCTCTGTTTTTTCTCATAACGATATGACGGAGAACGCCCTTGCCCTTCGTTTCGTCGTAGGGCGGGATATCGAGCTTGTTCGCCGTTTTTACGCAAAATTCTGCGATTTCCGTAAATATTTTGTCCTGTAAGGGACAATCGGTATGGGGGACGATCCTATGAGAACGGCGCGCATAATATCCGAAGATACATCTTCCGTTCGAATCGGGCGCGACGGGATATTGAACCTTGTTTCTGTATCTTTCGCTGTCGCCGAAAACCGTTTCGTTGACCGAAATATCCATTTTTCCGATACGCGAAAACGCCTGACGGACGATATTTTGCTTTAATTTCAATTCCGATTCGTAGGAAATATGGCGAAGCGCACAGCCGCCGCATTTTTGGGAAATTTCGCAATCCGAATCTATTCTGTCGGGCGACGGGGTGAGGATTTTTTGGAGCTTGGCGAAGGAATGACTTTTCAATTCCTTTAAAACAAGCGCCTCGATCTTATCTCCGACCGCTGTGTCCGCAACGAATATTACCTTGTTGTCAACTCTGCCGACACCGAACCCCTCGGGGGTTATATCGGTTATGTCGAGCGTTATAATATCATTTTTCATTTTTTTACTCTCGGTCTGAAGAATTTATCGAAAAGCGGAACGGAAAGGTTCATAACAAGGACTATAACGTATCCCCATTCGAATCCGCCCGCATATTTGCGTAGGAAGAAGGTAAGAATACCGCATACTGCGCCGAAGATCATTCTCGCCGTGCCGTCGAAAGGTATCGAGCCGTTTTCGTTCATAGCGAAAACCGACAGATATGCGATACCGCCCGAAAGGAGAACGCTGTATGCGTAATAGTTGCTCTCGGCGTCCGACGAGGGAAGCGCGAGCGCAAGCAAGAGGACAGGAATTAAAAACGAAGCGGTTCCGCGCCAATCCGCTTCCTTGCGGTAAAGGAGAAACGCGAACGCCAAAATTATTGCCGCGACGGCGATCTCGCCGATATTACCCGAGGCAAATCCGTAAAGCTGGGCGATGACACCGTCCTCGTAAACCTTGCCGTCCGCCATATACTGAAGCGGCGAAATTACGCGGTAGTTATCGACGAGCTTGGGGTCGAGCGCGATATCGAACGCCGAAAAATAGGCGAACGGGCGGGTATATGCCGTCATAATCGATTTAAACGCGATAGAGGTTATCGCGGCTGAAAAAACGAAGGGGTTAAAAATATTACGGCTTCTGAATCTAATACTTTTTGCGAGTACGACGAGTATAGAGGTCACCGCGGGAAACCATAACGGTGCCGTAACGGGAATCGCAAAAATCGCTAAAATACCGTAAACGGCGGAGTTGAGGTCAAATCGCGCTCCGCGTCCGAGACGGAAAACGAAGCGTCTTACCGCATAATCGAGAGCGAGCGAGAACAACGCGCCGAGAAGCGTAAGCGTAATAACGCGCGCACCGAACATATATATGCTCCAAACGAGAATAGGCGAAATTGCGACGAGCCAATCCTTTGCGCGGGAGTTATAGCTTTCGTCGGTATGGATATAGGGCGCGGTAGTGGTTGCGGAATTCAATTATTCCACCTCCGTAGTCTTGTTTTTGGCCGTTTCGGCGGATTTGTTTATAAGCCTTGCAAGCGGAATTCCGCTCGGGCATACGAATTCACAAGCACCGCAACGGGTACAGTACTTGGAAAGAGTGTTGTTATTTGAAGAAAGAATATCTCTCGGAACGAGTCCGACGGGACATACCTCGATACATTTACCGCAGGAAACGCATAAAGCCCTCGGCTTGGTTTTCGGCTTGACGGTAATTATGGTTCGGGTGGAATCGTTTATCGCGCCGACAACGCGTTTTCCCGAAAGAAGGCTGTTTTCGACGGTAACGCTGTCCTTATCGGACGGTGCGAAAAGCGCCGAAATATCTCGAATCGTCGCGCCGCGCGGAATATAAACGTTACCGCCCGATGCGAGATCCTCGCCGCAAATACCGATATATCGTCCGGTTTGGGGCATACCGCTTACCATCGCGTCGTACAACGCGGCGGCAGTCTCGGCGGAAACGATAAGAACGCCGTGATCAAGCGGAGTTTCGCCCTTTTTAAGAGTTTTTATATAAAGCGCATACATAAGCGCGCTGTCCGTATAGGGATATTTTTCCGCGAGAGGCGCTGCGGCGAAAAGACGCTCGTCGTGGGCGTATTCCGCCAAGGTGCTTACGGGAACGTTACGGTAATGCTCGATAGCGAAAACACATTTAAGCGCGTCGGTCGCGCGGACGAGTATTTTTGCTCCTCCGACGACGGATTTCGCCTTTTCGATGCATATACGGTAGCTTATAGCGCTTTTTGGGTCGGACTCGGTACAGTCGATAACGACACGCTTGAATTTTTTCGCGTTTTCGAGAAGCTTCCATAAGGGCAAGCCCGAGCGGGAATCGTAAATCGCGAATTTCTTTGCCGCTTCGGTGATGTCGTCGTGAGTCAACGAGTCGAGAGGTCGGGTTTCGGGCTCGAAGGGCGCGCTTTCTATCCCCTTTCCGTCGCTTATTATAACGAAATACCTACCGTCGGAGATAGTTCCCACCCCGCGGAATATTCCCGATACGGGGGAATATACGGGAGTATCGTCGGAATATCCGATAAGGGTACCCTTATATACCGCGTCGCCGGCTTTTATCGCCGCTCTTGCGTCGTCCCTCGCCTCGATACAAAGCGCCGTCATGTCGTTGATATATTTTATTTTCTGTTTCGCATATATTGTGCGATGATCGGGGCGTACGCCGCCGCGGAAGTTAAGGATCATACCTATCGCTCCATATAATTATTCATAATAAGTATACCATAGATGAAGTATATTTCAAGTGAATTTTTTGTAATATTTGGGGATAAAATCGCCGAACGGAAAAAATATGTTGAATTGTGTCGGAATATAAGGTATAATAAGGTTTGCACATATAATCCGATTTACTGCGAGCATTACCAAAAAACTCACCTTAAAAGGGGATTTTATGAAACTCGAAAATAAAATTGACGTAAAAATATTTATACTTTATCTTCTTAATAACGTCGGCGAGCCGCTTGAATTTACTACTATAAACGATATGGTGCTTCAGGACGAGTTCGTCGGATATTTCGATTTTGCGCTTTGCTTCTCCGAGCTTCTCGAAAAGGGACAGATCTCCGAGTACGGCGAAAGCGAGGATAAGCTTTACGCTATATCTCAAAGCGGTAAAGAAACCCTCGAAAGCTACGAAAGCTCGCTTTTGCCGATAATTAAGGAGCGCGCTCTCCGCTCGGCACTTCGTCTTATCGCATATACCCGTCACGGAAACCGTATCTCGAGCACTATTACCGAGGTTAATAACGGTTATATGCTTAACTGTAAGATTGTAGATAAGGAAAAAACCCTTTTCTCGGTCGAATTATATCTTTCCGATTACGCGTACGCCGAAAAATTAAAGGCAAATTTCGAGGAACGCGCCGAAATAATCTTCCGTGGCTCGTTATCGCTTCTTTCGGGCGACGTAAACTTTATTTTTGACGATTGATTATGACAGCTAAAGAAAAAGCGATTAGTATTATCTCCGCGCTCGAGGAATATTATCCTTCTCCCGAATGCGGACTTCATTGGAAGGGCGACCCCTACCGTCTTCTTATAATGGCTATTCTTTCGGCTCAATGCACCGATGCCCGCGTAAATATCGTCGCAGAAACGCTTTTTTCGCGATTTCCCACGGTTTACGATATGGCGAAAGCTTCGCTTGAGGATATCGAAACCGAGATTCATTCGGTCGGGCTGTACCATTCCAAGGCGAAGGCGCTTAAGGAATGCTCCGAGCGCGTCGCCGAGGTATACGGAGGGTCTGTGCCCGTTGATATGGACGATCTTTTGACGCTTCGCGGTGTCGGAAGAAAGGTCGCGAATCTTTTAAGAGGCGATATTTACGGACTCGGCGGAATCGTCGCCGATACCCATTGTATAAGAATTTCGGGGCGTTTGGGATTTACCGACGGGAAGGACCCGTTAAAGACCGAGAAAGCACTTTCGAAAATAATTCCGACCGAAAAGCAAAGCGGTTTTTGCCATCGATTGGTAATATACGGGCGCGAGATATGTACCGCCCGCTCGCCGAAATGCGATGAATGTATAATAAGCGAATATTGCAAATTTTATAAGCAAGGTAAAAGATAATGGTCGACGCAAAGGCTTTACAAAAATTAATGTCATATACGCGCCGTGCGATTGACGAATACGAAATGATCTCCGAGGGTGATAGAATTGCCGTCGGCGTTTCGGGCGGTAAGGACAGCCTTGCGCTTCTTTGCGCGCTTCACGGTCTTTCGCGGTTCTATCCTAAAAAATTCGAGGTGGTCCCCGTTAATCTCCGTATGGGCTTTCCCGAGGAGACCGACGAGGTTTCCCGAGCTCTTTGCGAAGAATTGGGACTCGAGCTTAAAAGCTTTGAAAGCGAGATATATTCGGTCGTTTTCGAGGTAAGGAAGGAAAAAAGCCCCTGCTCGCTTTGCGCGAATATGCGCCGAGGCGCGCTTCACAATGCGGCGAAGGAGCTTGGGTGTAATAAGCTCGCGCTCGGTCATCATTTCGACGACGCGGTCGAAACGATAATGATGAACCTTCTTATCGAGGGACGATTCGACAGCTTCCGTCCCGTAACCTATTTGTCGCGAAGCGATATGACGGTTATCCGTCCGCTTTTATATACCCCCGAGAAGGAGGTTTCCCATTTTGTCCGCGCGAGCGGAATAGTTCCCGTTCCGAAAAGATGTCCCGCCGACGGAAATACGAGGCGAGAAACCACTAAGCAGATGCTCGCCGAAATGGAAGCGAAGGACCGTGGAGTAAAAATGAGAATCTTTAACGCTTGGGAAAAGAGTCCTATGAACACAAAGGAAGACAGGGAATTAAAAGGAGAAAGAGAAAATGGCTAAAATCATTAAAAAGACCAACGGCTCGAAGAAATCCTATCGTATGACCCAGCTTATGACCGTCGTTTCCTTCCTCGGATTTGCGGTTTGGTGCGCCCTTTGCGCCTTCGTTATGGGCGTGCTAAAATTCGTTTCGGTTCCTTTGGTTGTGATTGCCGCGGTATTTATGGTCGCGTGGGTATGCGCGGGACTTTATTTTAAGAATCGCTGCGGAATTTTGAAGGCGGGCGTTGACGGCGAAAAAATCGCGGGCAAGGCGCTTTCCAAGCTTTCGAAGGACTATACCGTTATTAAAAACGCCGTCGTGACCTTCGAGGGCAAATCGAGCGAGATCGATCTTTTGGTTTTCGGTAAAAACGGAATTACGATCGTCGAGTCGAAAAATTATAAAGGAATAATCTCGGGCGACGTTTCGGACAAAAAGTGGACCAAAACGAAAAAGAACGGCGAAAACGAATATACCAAAAAGTTTTATAACCCCGTAAAACAGCTCGGAACCCAGATTCACCGCCTCTCGGGCGCATTAAAGGAAAACGGAGTCGACGTTTTTATCGATGGCGTCGTGTGCTTTACCAACCCCGAGTCGGAGCTTAATATTTCGGGAAGCAAGAAGGGTATATCGGTAGTTACGCTTGCCAATGATAAGGATAGCCTTGCCGATTGTATAACCGACCGCAAGAATCCCTTGGACGATTCCGTCGTAAAGAAATTACGCGAGCTTTTCGGAGAGGAAGAATAAAGTAACAAAATAAACCTTCATTACATAATCTTAAAGTAGTGAAGGGAGGCTTTGTAATGGGCTGCTTTGATTCGTTCTTCGGCA
>JAZRLT010000029.1:0-5190 GCA_045646995.1 Eubacteriales bacterium
CCCTTGGTGGCGGTGGATACAGAGATAAAACCAAACCGGAATATATGTATGCCGAAACTTTTTTATACGAAGGTAACATGGAAAGCAAGTCGCTTTCTGAGGTAAAAAAGCAGATAGAATCAACTCTTATTTCCTATCCGAACAATAAACTGATTCCAGCATTTTATATTGCGGAATAAAAAATCTCAACACGTCAATTTTACCGGTAGACTCCCCACCTAAAGGGACAACTGTGGAGACAGTCGTGTCGTTGACACTCTCGAATAAAATCTAACGATTTTATTCGTTCTTTTGAGAGTTCCGTACGCTCGCGCAAGATTCGTGCGCCTCGCTTCGCTCGTTGTCCGAATCTAAGGAAAAGCGATTTTGTCATAGACAAAATCGGGATCTCACAAGAGCTTGGCAAACCCGACTTCACTTTGGAACAAAATTTCACCACCGCGAAAGCGAACGAAAAAAAGGAACCGCAAAAATGAAATCCGGAAAAAGCATATCGATACCTGCAGGAATGCCGTTCCGCAAATGCTATTGCCACAAATGCGGCGAAAGGCTTAACAAGAATTACGTTACAAGGTTGATTCCTCCCGGCTCTCCCGACTTCAAGAAACACGCGCGAATCGGAACCAAAAGAGTTGCTCCGATAGGAGATTTCGAGGTAACTGAATGCAATTCTTACAGATGTCCGAATTGCGGAAACGTAATCAACTATTACGAACAGATAACTATCGGAAAAATCCAGAAAAAATACAAAAACAAAATACTTCACGAATCAACCGTAGATAGAGATTGGGCGGAATTTAAGGCAAAAACCGACCGAAACGGAAAAATTTTAAAGTTTTTGGGTATATTCTTGATCTTCTCGCTCTTGTTTTTGTTTTATTATTTCTTTGGTGATAATTTAAAATAGAGGATATCCTATGAAAAAACATTTGCCTTCGATATTTATGCTTGCGATATTCGAAGCGGTCGGTATCACGTTATGGCTTACAAAGGATAATTTATTTTATCTCTTCAATTTCAGTTATATCGGAATTTCAATCGCACTCGGGCTATTTCTATTTGCGAAAAAATACAAACACGCGCGCCGCGTAGTTCAATTCCTTGTCGGGTCGTATATGCTTATATATCTCGGCTTGATCTCGAACGAGAATATGCAAATCGAGGGATTTTGGTATTATCTTTTCACGGGTGTTTTCGAGGCGGCAACGATCCATTATGCCGTTGCGAAAATTTTCGGACCCTTGATATTCGGACGCGGATGGTGCGGTTATGCCTGCTGGACAGCGATGATTCTCGACCTATTGCCCTATAAATCCCCCAAAGCGCCACGAAAAAAGCTCGGCTTTATAAGATACATAACCTTCGCGGTATCGTTTATCTTCGTTTCCGCCCTATTCCTCGCCCACGTCGGAAATATCGAAAGAATTATGTTTTGGGCGTTTATAATCGGAAACATACTCTACTACGCGATAGGTATTCTACTCGCATTTCTGTTCAAGGACAACCGCGCTTTTTGTAAATACGTCTGCCCGATAACCGTATTCTTGAAACCGATGAGTTATTTTTCGGTAACAAGAATAAAGTGCGATACCGAAAAATGTATTTCCTGTAACAAATGCAAGCGCGTATGTCCGATGAACGTAGATATGACCGATAATTCGAGAAAGCGCGAAAACGGTACGGAATGTATTTTCTGTATGGAATGTGTTGAAAATTGCCCCAAAAACGCTTTAAAGATGTAATATATAAAGGAGAACAACTATGATAGAAGCCTCCAACAAAATTTTAACTCTCCGCACTATGACCCAAAAGGAAATGCGCGCGCTTTGGCGTAAGTACATTCCCGAATCGGGTATGCCCGAATATGTTTACAACGAGGAAGCGGTGGACAAGCGTTATGAAAAAACCGTCGCGCTTGAGGAATGGAACCCTACCGTCGGAATATTCACAAAAAATGACGAAATAATCGGCGAGCTTACCTTTGAAAGAATCGTTTATTCCGAAAAGCGTTGCGACCTTTCTATACTTCTCGCGAACGAGACCTACCGCAACAAGGGGTACGGCACCGAGGCTATCAACCTCGCGAAGGCTTACGCGAAGGACAAGTTAGGCTTGACCCGAATCTACGTTGACGTTCCGATAAGCAACACGCGTATGCAAGCGGTACTCAAAAAATGTAAGTTTATGAATACCAAAACTTTCAAGGACGTTATGATGTACGTTTGTGTACTTTAGGTTGATTTTTAGCGCTGATTCATATATAATGAAGAAAAATACATAAAAAGGACGAAAAACGATGAAAGAAAGAAGAAGCAAGATAAACTACTATCTCGATATTGCCCAGACGGTAACCTTAAGAGGTACCTGTATGAGAAAAAACTTCGGCGCGATAATCGTTAAGGACGACGTTATAATCGCTACGGGATACAACGGCGCACCGAGAGGAAGACAAAATTGCTGTGATATGAACTTCTGTCTTCGTGATAAATTGAATATACCCCGCGGAGAAAGATACGAGCTTTGCCGCTCGGTACACGCGGAAGCGAACGCTATTATCGCCGCGCCGAGAGAAAGAATGCTCGGAAGCGACCTCTATCTCGCTTGCGTAGACGGAAAGACGGGTGAGCTTGTTTCGGGTACAACGAGCTGTCAGATGTGTAAGCGTCTCGTTATAAACGCGGGTATCGCGCGCGTTATCGTTCGTGAAAACGAAAACGATTATACTATTTACGAGGTCAATGATTGGATCGAGAACGACGACAGCCTCGGTCAGATGGGTTATTAATATGAAGCGTATCTTATTACTTTTTCTCGCCGTTTTAATGACAGTTGCGCTCGTTTCCTGCGATAAGGACGGCGTCGTTGACGGCGAAGCGACCCCTCACGGCTTTAAAAACCCCGAAACGGGAATTGAATACGTTCGCTGTATCGAAAAGGGTCTTTATGCCCATAGCAAGGGAGAGGAATATATCAAGGTAGGTAACGAAACCTATTTTGCCGTTAAATTCGAAAATCCCGAGGAATTTTTATGTATCGAGGATAGCGGTGAGCTTCTTCTTTACCGCGCTAAGGATTTTAAAGAGCCGAACGTTTCCGAATTTAAGCCTATTGCGGCTGAGATATACAATGCGACCAACACGATTCTTATTACCAATTTTTACGCCGACAATAAATATCTCCCCGACGATAAAAAGGAGCTTAACCCCACCGAAGACAGCTATCTTTGTGAAATGATCGCAAAACAGCTTACCGAGGGCGAGGCGGTCACTCTTAACCTCACGTACGAGGATCTTTCCGACCAATACTTCATTCGTCTTCTTTCTCAGGAATACCCCGGACTTTACTACCTCGTTGTATTCTACGGCTTTGATGGAAGATACTATCTCTATGACCGCGCGGCGGGCAAGACTGTATTATGTCCCTACGACGTAATCGTAAGAATGGCCGGCGAATAATATGGAAAATATTATTTTCCGACTTATTACCAAATCCGATGCTGAAAAAGCGGCGGTTATAGAATCAGAATCACTTTCGACCGCTTGGTCTGAAAAACAGATTCGCGACAGTATCAATAACGACTTTGCGGTTTACGCCGTCGCCGTTACAGAAAACGAAGTTTGCGGTATCGGTTCGATATATTGCGTTGCGGGCGAGGGTCAGATTATGAATATCGCCGTAGCGAAGGAATACCGAAGGCGCGGCATCGCCGAGGGTATTATGAATTTTCTCGACGGCGAGGCAATAAAAAGAAATTGCGAGATTATAACGCTCGAGGTTGCCGAAAATAACCTCTCGGCGAGAGCGCTTTATGAAAAATGCGGATATACCGCAGTCGGACGCCGAAAGGGCTTTTACGGCGGTGTTGATGCGCTTATTATGGAAAAAAGGTTTTAGAAATTTATGAGAATATTAGGTATAGAATCCTCCTGCGACGAAACCGCGGCGGCGGTCGTTGAGGACGGACGCAAGGTTCTATCGAGCGTTGTTGCGTCCCAGATAGATATACATAAGGAATACGGCGGGGTCGTCCCCGAAATCGCTTCGCGCGCACATACCGAGGCTATTTGCGGTGTTGTTTCGGCGGCTTTGGAAAAAGCAGAAACCGACATAAACGGCATCGACGCTGTCGCCGTAACTAACGCGCCCGGACTTATCGGCGCGCTTCTTACGGGACTTTCCTTCGCAAAGGGATTGGCTTTTTCGAGTGGAAAGCCGCTTATTCCCGTTCACCATATCCGCGGTCACGTTGCGGCGAATTATCTCGTTCACGGGGACTTAAAGCCCCCGTTTTACGCGCTCGTTGTTTCGGGCGGTCATACGTCGCTTATGAAGGTCGAGAGCTATACCGATTATAAGCTTATCGGTCAGGCACGCGACGATGCTGCGGGCGAGGCTTTCGATAAATGCGCCCGTGTTCTCGGACTTCCCTATCCCGGAGGTGCGGCTATGGACAAATTGGCGGCTATCGGTGATAAGAAGAAATATAAGTTCACGGCGGGCACGGTAGATAACGCCGAATACGATTTTACCTTCTCGGGTCTTAAGACCTCGGTTATCAATCTCGTCCACACCGAGCTTCAGCGCGGTCGCGTTATGGACGACGAATTCCGCGCCGATATCGCGGCTTCCTTTACCGACGCGCTTATACGCACCATTACCACGCGACTTGATCTTCTTCTCTCGCGCGAGGGCGGATGTAATATCGTACTCGCGGGCGGTGTTGCGGCGAATTCCCACCTTCGCAAGGCTGTCGGAGAGACCGCCGAAAAGCACGGAGCGAAGCTATACCTTCCCCCGCTTTCGCTTTGCGGAGACAACGCGGCGATGATCGCTTCTCAGGGTTATTTCGAGTTTCTCGAGGGCGCAAGAGGAGGCACCGACCTTAACGCCTTCGCGACGAAAAGCGTATAGTGATTTTGACGTTTTTCAATAGAAAAAAACGGTAAAATTCAGCGAAAAAACGAAGGAATTTATGCGATAATTTTCGACCTCTGATTGTAATGTATATTACATAATGTTTGTCCCACAATGTGGAAAACTCGGTGGAATGTGTGGATAAACAAACGCGCAATCACCTATTTTCAAGCATTTTTCGTCTTTTCGATGTGGAAAACTCGGTGGATAGTGTGGAAAAGGTAGTTACATAACCTATTTTTGCACAATAATTATGTAAACCGACGTGTGTATACA
>JAZRLT010000030.1:0-2688 GCA_045646995.1 Eubacteriales bacterium
CTTCAATTATAAAAAGTTTTTGGAATATATACGAGCAAAAATGACAAAACAAGGTGCGCTAAAAATCCTTAACAATTTGGTTGATTACGATATATTAGAATGTATCAAAAACAAAAGAAACGAATCGATGTATAGAATTAACCCGACGATAATCACCTACAAATATCATTAATTATCACAATTAAGCAGCTACAAAACCCCAGTGTTTCCAATAAGTTTCGGGATTCTGTTTGAATCGGTAAGTTCGGTGATGCGTTGCGCATCGTTCAGGATAACCTCGACTACAAGAACTTTTACGCGTATAACCCAAGCTTTGATAAGAGGTAAGCATATAAACGGCAATAGCAAAAGGGACTTCGATTGAAGTCCCTTTTTGTTATAAAATTACTGGCTCGGCATAACCGGTTCGATGGATGTGTCCTCGACGATATAGTAGGTGCCGTCGAAATTTTTAATCGCAAAGCGGGTTCTGCTGGTGAACGAAAAAACCTGCTTGGATTCGATGAGCGTAAAGGGAGTTTTTGAGGTTGGGTCGAAGGAATATATATCCCAATAAATATCGTATCCGTTCGTACTCGTTTCGGTTTCGGGATCGGAGAGTGTACCGCGCGCCACGCCGAAAAGGTTTTCGGAATATTTTATCCAACTAAAGGAATTAAAGTCGTTCTCTCCGATAAGAGGAACGGCGGCAGACAAAAGCTTAGGGTTTTTGCTGTCCGAGAAATCGTAAACGTAAAAGCCGTTGTGGTCTTTGTTATATCGGATATAAATTCCGTTGTCTATCGGGACGATAGCGTTGGTGATTCCGCCGGAAGAATTTATACCCTCGACGCGCTCTACTGTCAGATTACTCGGAATAATATCTACGCGCTCGTCCGAAAACTCGATAAATATAAAGGTGGAGTTTCGATATGGGTCCTTATCGTTGTTGTCCTTGTAATTAACCGTCAGTATCGTTCTGTCCTTCTCGTTAAGGTGCTGGTTGAATTGCGAATTGGCATAATCGAGATACAATTCGGCGCTGACGTATCGTTCATTCGCCATATCTGCCTCCATAGCCATCAAGACGTAATGGTGGATAACGTCTGGCTTTGGATAGCGGATATATTCTGCGCCGATTATTCTGAATTTTCCGTCGATTTTCGCAACACTTAATACACGGATATTATTTGCGTAGCCTTTTTCGGAATAGGGAACCTTTTTATCGCGACCGAAAACGTCTGATACGTCAACTTTTCCCGTATGCTTCAGAGCTTTAGTCGTGTCAAAGGTGTAAACGTCGGGGTTAAGAACGTAACCGTCGCTCTTTTTATTTGTTTTCGTTGTAACAGTAAACCAATCGGGACCGTAATTGAACTCCTCGATATCGCCGTAATAGGCGCGCTTGTCGATAACCTCGAGCGTTTCGAGCGAGAGTTTCATTACCGCGACGTAATTTACTCTCGTAGGCTCGCCGAGAATGCTTATATTTTCGTCGCCCCATTTATCGGCTTTCCCGTCGCGTGAATAGCTCGGATAATATTCCGACATATCGTCGGTCCTCGACCATCCGCAGGCGCAGACGCCGTCGGAAAAGGTGAAATAAAGCTCGTCCTTTACGCGGTATACCGAAGCACCGGTTTCAAAGGCGAATTCGGTTATAAGCGACGGATTCGACAGGTCGGTTATATCGTAAAAACTAATTACGGAATCGTTCTTAGCAATCAGGATATCTTTATAAAGCATAAAGCTTTTTGCGTCAATATCGTGGTTTACTATATTAGTATAATAACCTTTTTCGTCGATCCTTTGGATATATACTTTGTCTCCGGTTTTTATGTTTTCGTGGCGTATTTCGTTGCCGACTTGTGTGATTTGGTGGTAGTAATCGGAGATTATGAATTGATACTCTCCGCGGATGTAGACTTGTGAGAGATGCTCTATCCCGTCGCTGTCGCTGCTTGTAGTAACGCCCGAGCCTAACGTGTTTTTGTGGTTGTCGTTTTTGCTCAAATCGGCAAGAAGCTCGCCGAGCGTTTTATATTTTTCCGAGGTGGGCTTTCCGATATCAATGGCGTCCGAATGGATGTCAGAGGAGCTCTCAGCATCTGATTTTTCCTTATCCGATTCAAGATTTTGAAACAATCCGACCGCAAGAACCGAAAAAAGAGTACAGAGACACGCCGCGATAAGCGCGAATCGAATATAAAGCGGGCGCTTGTAGCTTTTTGCCGAATCACTGCGCTCGAGTATATCGTCGTCAAGCTCGCCGATAGCGTTGAATAAATCGTTTTTATTCATCTGCAAAGCCCTCCTTTGCGAGTTGTTTTTTAAGCTTGGCACGAATTCGGTTAAGTATTACCGAAACGTTGCTTTCGCTTAATCCGTAACGTTTTGCGATGTCGCGTACCGATTCCGAGAAGAAATACCGCCTGACGAAAATATTACATTCGCGCTCGGGAAGCGCTCTTGCGAACTCGCGTATTATCCTTCCGAGTTCGTTCGCTTCTGCCTCTCGCTCGACGTTTTCCTTGCTTGGAATACAGCTTGAAAGCTCATCGAGTATAAGGTCGGTTTCGGTTCCGCCGCGCTTCTCTGCGTTTTTCGCGTTGTAGCGGTTAAAGGATAGATTTCGCGTTATCTTAGCGAGAAAAAGCTTGAAAACGTCGGGTCTTTTGGGCGGAATGGAGTTCCAGACGCGTAAATAGG
>JAZRLT010000031.1:0-4884 GCA_045646995.1 Eubacteriales bacterium
CCCTTGGGAGGCTTTGCGCCAAAGAGGGTTCGTCCGCAAACAACCAGATCCTCACGCTTATTGAAAAGTTCTTTATCTATAAGGAAATATTCCTGTTCGGGACCGACGTTAGGCTCAACGTGACGCGCTTCGGTACCAAAAAGCTTCAAAATACGCAACGCCTGCTCGTTGATAGCCTCCATCGAACGGAGAAGAGGGGTCTTTTTATCAAGCGCTTCGCCGCCGTAGGAGCAGAACACGCTCGGAATACAAAGAGAGCCGTCCTTTATAAAAGCGTACGAGGTAGGGTCCCAAGCGGTATAGCCGCGCGCTTCAAAGGTAGCGCGAAGTCCGCCCGAAGGAAAGCTCGACGCGTCGGGCTCGCCCTTGATAAGCTCCTTGCCCGAAAATTCCATAATAACGTTTCCGTTTTTCTCGCGGGTGACAAAGCTATCGTGTTTTTCGGCGGTAATACCCGTCATAGGTTGGAACCAATGGGTATAGTGAGTCGCGCCGTGCTCGACAGCCCAATCCTTCATAGCTTCGGCAACGACGTTTGCGACAGTTATATCAAGGTCTTCGCCGCGCTGTATCGTATGCTTCAAGGACTTATAAACGTCCTCGGGTAAACGTTCCTTCATTACCTCGCGGTTAAAAACCAACGAACCGAACAATTCGGGTATATTTTTCATACCTTATCCTCCGACGGAGAAAAAATTAAATCATTGTAATTATAATTGATATTACGCATATTGTCAACAAAAAAGGACATAGTTTTTCGCTATGCCCTTTTTTATTTTTGTTACTTTCCGCAAATTTCCTCGACGCGGAATTTTGCAACCTCATCGGCAAATTTTCTTATCGAATACTCGTTATAGGGATGAACGCCGACAGTAAAGGTATCCTTCATCGCGCTCGCAAGATCCTCGGGGATTCCCTTTTCTCCCAAAAGTACGCCCATAAACGAGCCGACAGTCGCGCCGTTACAGTCGGTATCGGCTCCGCATTCGACCGCAAAAGCGACTGCGTTACGGAAATCGTCTTTATACCGCAAAATTGCCGCGATACAGACGACCGCGTTATTTATTGTATGAACCCAATTATATTTATTAAGACATTCGAGAACCTTTTCCATAAGCTCCTCGCGGGTTTCACATTCCTCGGCAAGTTTCCGAGCATAAACCGCATCCTCATAGAAACGGCTCTTCTTAGGAACAACCGCCAAGGCAGTCTCGAAGCACTTATTCACGTCCTTTTCGGTGAATGCCGCCGCAATAAGCGCCGCAAAAAACATTTCGCCGTAAACACCGTTCTTTACATGAGAAAAATACGCATCGGTATGTGCGGCGCGCGAAGCAAGTTTAGGCATACCTGCCGCGAGATATCCGAACGCATCGGCACGGATTTGAGCCCCGATAAATTCGCGATAGGGGTTAAGATAGGTATTGACCTTTTCCTTTTTCAAAGTTTCGAGCGCGTCGTCGGGTTTGTGCCAAGGGCCGAATCCATCAACGTTCACGAAATTGAGATACGCCTGAGTTTCGGCTGTGAAAACAAACCGTATGGGTAAATTATACGCCCAATGGTTTCCGACGTCATACGAATCGAATCCAAACCCTTTGGATTTTACAAGCAAATAATTTATAACCGTAAAGCGCGTATCGTCATCCAACGGCATACCGCAAATATTCTCGTCGGTAGACATACTCACGTGACGTTGATCTCCCGAAACGGTCGGAACGAAATATTTTATAGGATATTTACCCGCCGCCTTATACCAAGCAGCAATATTAGCGCTTTTCCAACCCTCGACAGGCTGACCGAAGGCGCATCCGATACATCTTCCGAGCCAAGCGCCGCGGAAATAGGTATTATCAACCTCGGTATAAACGTCATCGGGAAGAAGCGAAACGTCGCTTTCCTTTTCAATCTCATCAAGCTCAGTAGGCTCAACGTACGGATAGTCCTCACGCATAGGAAGCGCACACAGTTGAGCATAAATATCCATCAACATTGCCTTATCGTCATTACAAGCGTTGATCTTCTCCCGCCATTCGTCGCGGTCGATCTCTCTTCCCTCTTCGAAAAGCTGATTTAATTCTTCCAGAAGCAAAGCGGATAATTTAGTGTAGCCTGCCATAATATACCTCCGATATATCGTTTGATTTATGTTAGCATATCGAATTTAAAAATGCAAGAATAATCATCCTTTTATATGACAATAATAAGTTTGCAATAATTTTTCGGAGGTATAATATGTCACCCAAAGAGCTACTTTATATCGAGGACGCCCTCGGACACACCAAGCAGATCAAAACCGTATGCACCGATTTTTCAAATCAGGTCGGCGACGTTGAGTTATCGAACTTTATCGCCGATATCGCGAAAAAACAACAGCAGACCTTCGACCGTTTTTACGGTTTGCTTTAATTAAAGGAGGAACGGATAATGCAGGATCAGGTTATAATGGACAACATTCTCACCTCGGTGAAGAACGCTTGTGATATTTTTATGCACGGCGCCATCGAATCCCCTACCCCGAACGTAAATTCAACCTTCAAGCAGGCGCTTAACGATTGCCTTTGTATGCAGAACGAAATTTATACAAAAATGGCGCAAAAGGGTTGGTATCCCTCCGCTCAAGCACCCCAACAGCAAATCGACCAAACCAAACAGAAATATTCGAATTAAAAGACAAAAGAGAGAGCCAAGCTCTCTCTTTTTCATCACGATGCGAAGCATCTCATAACTCATAGTTTGCCCAAAGGGCAATCATAACTCAATTACGCGGCGTATTCTACCAATTCGACGGTATAGCCCGCTTCGGCAAGAGTCTTAACAAGACCGGTTTCACTATCGAGAAGGTGAGCGAGACCTACGGCAACGAAAACAGTTTCCTCGCTTTCGAGGTAACCCTTGATAGTATCGAGCATCAAAGCATCTCGTTCGGTAGTGAGCATATTGTCGCGTGCCTCAAATTCATCAACAAACCCGAGATATTCATTATAAAGCGCAAGCTCTTCCTCGGTGAGTTCAGACACGTCAACTTCCTCATACTCATCAGCATTCAGTGCTTCGACAAGTTTATCGTAATCGCCCCTGCACCAAGCGTCGTAAAGCTCGATCTGTTCTACAATATCGGGAATACGGCTCGAATAAACGTCCAACTTGAGCATAAATTCGATAAATTCCTCGGATAAGCCGTCTAACACATCAAACTGCCTATCAATCGCTTCGATACTGTAAACCTTTTGCTCGGCGTCATAAGCGCGTTCGATCAAACGCTCGTCAACGCCCTTTGACGAATAGAGCGCAAGAGCGTGGGCGTCGTATATAGAGGTAATATAGCTCGACACCGTGGCAGGCTTCATCTTTTCCGCCCTCTCTGATGCATAATCGCCATATCCGCCCAAGCCAAGATACGCAAGGATTTCCTCTACCTTGGTGTTGAGCTCGGGATCGATCTTATTAGACAGTGTCGTTTTTCTATCGGTATAGTAATAGAACTTATGGGCGCGTTCGTTTAACTTTTCATCCTCTTCCATAAGTCTTTCGAACTCTTTCATATCGATTTCAAAAGCAACCGCATCGGCAGAATCGAACGCGTCGTAAATCTCCTTGGGGAGATATGCGGTACGGTTATCGCCGACATGAATGGTTCCGAGAAGCCACAAGGTCTTTCCGTTTGCGCCGGTAACCTTATAGAAAAGCGGTTTTGCCTCTTCTTCCTTTTCGGGAGCTTCGTCAAAATCAGGGTGATGCTCTTCGGTAACGTTATAATACGCGTCGGGAGAGCCGGGCTCGAACGAGCTTATCATCTCGAGAGAAAGCTCATAGCTGTTGCCCCAATACCTATGAATGCCCTTATAGTCAATATTATAAGCGACAGGAAGATTTGAAATCGCATCTATGGTTATCGACATTTCGAGCTCCTTAAGCGTGTAGCTCGAAGCAATATCGTCAATATAGGACGCGGGTTGTCCGAACAGAACCATACATACCTTTTCGCGAACCAAATCGTCATAAGCCTCGTTTCCCTTTACGGTTACGGTTACGTAACCGTCATTAAACGAAACCGACATATCGCTAACGTGAGAAAAATCGGGCGCACAGAAAAGAATCGAGCTGAATATATCGCTCTTGAACCCATCTATCTGCTTACTGTTATACTTTTCCTCGGTCGGTTCACCGTCGTTGAAAACCATTTTCATCTTACCGTCAACAAGCGTACTTTCGGTAACTCCGCCCGAGGAACCGTTTTTCGTTTCAAGAAGTTGACTGAAGGTGTTCTTGCACACAAACTTGCTGTCATAGTCGAAATAAGAGGTTTGCTGAGCCATGGTGTACACAAGGTCACTCGCAATATCAGATACCATCACGACGGAATTATTATAATTAAACACGTCGAGATGTTCAAGCTCGTACATAGCGTCGGAGAAATATAACGGAGCGTCGATATCGGTTATCGCCATATAGGTGTCCGCATCCTCGGGAGCCAAAATTTCAGGAATCGAATCCTCGGCGTATTCGGTCACGGTCATCTTACATTCGAAATTATTAAGAATACCGAGATTTTTATACTCTGCTTTATAGGACCAAGACACTAAATTGCTATTTTTATCGAGCACAGCCTCACCCTCGGCAGATATGAGCGTCGCTTCGTCAAAGGTGATTCCGCAATCGACCTTAGATGCGTTCGCAAACTTAATAACGGTATTATTTTCGTCAATCGTAACGGTTATATCCGAATAAAGTGTTTCGTCCAAAATAAGAAACGATTCTTCAGTATCGGTCAGTTCGGAAACGAATTTATCCTCGCCCATAACGAGATAACTCTTTCCGTCGACGTTCGTTTTGGTATATTCAACGTTTCTGTCGCCCTCGCTCGTATACTTCGCCTTAGTC
>JAZRLT010000032.1:0-2500 GCA_045646995.1 Eubacteriales bacterium
CGAAGGTAAGATCGCGAAGCTCGAGGCTACTCTCGAAAACGCAATCGTTCTCGACGACGCAGAGCTCGGTACCGACAAGGTAAACGTTGGTAACAAGGTCAGCGTTCACAACATCGACGACGACAGCGACGCTGAATACAAGATCGTTTCCACCACCGAGGCAGATCCTATTATGGGTCTTATCAGCGACGACAGCCCCCTCGGCAAGGCTCTCATCGGTCAGCGCAAGGGTGACAGCATCAACGTTGAAACTCCTATGGGTATTGTAAAATACACCATTACCGATATTTCGAAGTAATAGCTTCCCTTTCAAACACGATTATTACAACAAAGGTATAATAAAATGAGCGAACAGATTAAGAACAATGCTCCCGCCGAAGAGGTTAATCTCGGCGACCTTTTGGCGGTACGCCGTCAGAAATTATCCGACCTTCAAGCCGAAGGCAAGGATCCTTTCGTTATTACCAAGTACGACGTAACGCATCACAGCGTCGACATAAAGGAAAATTACGCCGAGCTCGAGGGTAAGGACGTTTCCATCGCGGGTCGTCTTATGTCCAAGCGTGTTATGGGTAAGGCTTCCTTCTGTAACGTACAGGACCTCCCCGGCTCGATTCAGTGCTACGTCGCTCGCGACAGCATCGGCGTTGAAGAATATCAGGGCTTTAAGAAATTCGATATCGGCGACCTTGTAGGCGTTAAGGGTACCGTTTTCACCACTAAGACCGGTGAAATTTCTATCCACGTCAACGAGATAACTCTTCTTTCCAAGAGCCTTCAGATTCTCCCCGAAAAGTATCACGGTCTTACCAACACCGACTTAAGATACCGTCAGAGATACGTTGACCTTATTATGAATCCCGAGGTTAAGGACACTATGATAAAGCGTTCGAAGATAATTTCTTCGATTCGCCGTTTCCTTGATTCTCAAGGCTTTTTAGAGGTCGAAACCCCTATGCTCGTTTCTAACGCGGGCGGTGCGGCGGCAAGACCCTTCGAAACCCACTTCAACGCGCTTAACGAGGATTTGAAGCTTCGTATTTCTCTCGAGCTTTACTTAAAGCGTCTTATCGTAGGCGGTCTTGAACGCGTTTACGAAATCGGTCGAGTTTTCCGTAACGAGGGACTTGACACCCGTCACAACCCCGAGTTCACCCTTATGGAGCTTTATCAGGCTTACACCGACTACCACGGAATGATGGACCTTACCGAGAATATGTACCGCCACGTAGCCCAAGAGGTTCTCGGCACCACTACTATCGTTTACAACGGCGTAGAAATGGACCTCGGCAAGCCCTTTGAGCGTATCACTATGGTTGATGCGGTCAAGAAGTATTCGGGCGTTGACTTTAACGAGATCAACACTCTCGAAGAGGCTCGCGCTGTTGCTAAGGAAAAGGGCGTCGAGTTCGAAAC
Organism: Eubacteriales bacterium; assembly: GCA_045646995.1. Classification (GTDB taxonomy): domain Bacteria; phylum Bacillota; class Clostridia; order Oscillospirales; family CAG-382; genus Coliplasma. The sequence continues at coordinate 1,417 of JAZRLT010000032.1, forward strand.
CCGTCACAAGAAGGGCGATATTCTTAACCTCTTCTTCGAGGAATTCGTCGAAGAGCATCTTATCCAGCCCACCTTCGTTATGGACCACCCAGTTGAGATCTCTCCCCTTACCAAGCGTAAGCCCGAGAATCCCGACTACGTTGAGCGTTTCGAGTTCTTTATGAACGGCTGGGAAATGGCTAACGCATATTCCGAGCTTAACGACCCGATCGACCAGCGTGCACGCTTTGCCGCTCAGGAAGAGCAGTTTGCCGCGGGCGACGAGGAAGCTAACCACACCGACGAGGACTTCTTGAACGCGCTCGAAATCGGTATGCCTCCCACAGGCGGTATCGGCTACGGCATCGACAGAATGTGTATGCTCCTTACCGACTCTCAGGCTATCAGGGACGTTTTATTGTTCCCCACGATGAAGAGTTTGAACTAAAATCATTATCAAACGGAGAAAGAGTATGTTCAATAAAATACGTAGACTCTTTACAAACAATACTGACGCAGAAAAAAATCATAGATTAAAAAATGGTCTTTCAGTAGGCGAAAATACCGCCATCTTATCTTGGGAAGGTATAGATGCCGGCTGGCCTTGGCTAATCTCGATTGGCAGCAACACTATTATATCAAGCGGTGTTACCATACTAGCGCACGACGCTAGCACTACTAAAGTAAAATGCCCTACAAAATTAGGTCTAGTCTCAATCGGTGACAACTGTTTCATCGGTGCCAAAAGTATAGTTCTCTGTAACGTGCGCATAGGCGATAATGTTATCGTTGGAGCCGGCAGTGTTGTTACCAAAAATTTAGAAAGTGGATACGTATACGCGGGAAATCCCGCTCGTAAAATTTGTTCGATAGAAGAATATCATCAAAAATATACACAAGCACGTGAAGATCGTCCGTATTTTGGTGATATTCTCCCTTGGAATGAGTGGAGCAACGCCACGGAAGAACAACGACAAAAAATGAAAGATCTACTTTCCGACGGATTTGGTTTTATTTAAGTTTTTCACGATGAAGAGTTTGAACTAATATAAGCAAAACACCCTGCGATTTTGATTTCGCAGGGTGTTTTTGTATGATTTATTTA
>JAZRLT010000033.1:0-2647 GCA_045646995.1 Eubacteriales bacterium
GCCCGAGGCTGCGGCGGTGACGTGCGAAAGGGAATAGGTGCGCTCGAAAATGTCTATTTTTCTTCGGATAACGAATTGTCCGAGGAATTGGCAAGTCGGATCGTAGCCATGTCGATCTGTGGGCCAAGCAGTTGTAGCCCCTAATTGTCTTCCTAAGCCCGCTTGGCCTCCGACTTGCCCGAGGCTGCGGCGGTGACGTGCGAAAGGGAATAGGTGCGCTCGAAAATGTCTATTTTTCTTCGGATAACGAATTGTCCGAGGAATTGGCGAAATCACTTTCCCAACGCTCGGGAATCCGCTTTGATAGGGACGGTAATGAGCATTACGACTTGTTGAGCGCCTTCCAAAAATCAATAAGAGGCTCCGACCCTGATGCTGCCGTGTTCTATCTCGCGCGTATCTTGGAGGGCGGCGACCTTATCTCGGCTTGCCGTAGATTGATGGTTATTGCCTGCGAGGACGTCGGACTTGCTTATCCGATTTGTATCCCGATAGTCAAGGCGTGCGTCGATATTGCGACGTCGGTCGGTCTCCCCGAGGCTTCGCTTCCTCTTTCCGATGCGGTGGTGCTTTTGGCGACAGCGCCTAAATCAAATTCCGCCCACGATGCATATTTTGCCGCCGTTGAGGCGATAAATCAAGGCAGGGGAAGGGATATCCCGTCCTATCTCCGCGATACCCACCGACCCGATGCCGATACGGGATATAAATATCCCCACGTCTATCCGAACCATTACGTTTCTCAAAGATATTTGCCGCCCGATATTAAAGAGGGCGAATTCTATAAGTTCGGCGAAAATAAGACCGAACGCGCCGCTTATGAGTATTATAAATTGATTCGCGGTATTTCGGAAAAGAAATAGATCATAATAAGGAGAGCCTGCTATGAATGTTCTTAATGTCACTGACGTTTATAAATCCTTCGGTGAAAAAGAAGTTTTGAAGGGGCTCTCTCTTTCTGTTCCCGAAAATTCCGTTTTCGGTTTTATCGGTAAAAATGGTGCGGGTAAGACGACGACTATGAAGATAGTTCTCGGACTTATGAAGCCCGATAAGGGTAATATCGAGGTCTGCGGCGAAAGAGTTAAATACGGCGAGACCGCGACTAATAGGTTTATCGGATATCTACCCGACGTTCCCGAGTTTTATTCCTTTATGACTGCGCGGGAGTATCTTGACTTCTGCGGTAAAATAACGGGTATGACCGATTCCGAAATCAAAATACGCTCGGATGAGCTTTTAACGCTTGTCGGCTTGAAAAACGAAAAAAGCCGTGTTAAGGGCTATTCGCGCGGTATGAAGCAACGCTTGGGTATCGCTCAGGCACTCCTTAACCGCCCGAGGCTTCTTATCTGCGACGAGCCTACGGCAGCTCTCGTCCCTGTGGGAAGAAAGGAAAATTTGGATATCCTTTCCGCTGTGCGTGAGCATACGACAGTCCTCTTTTCGACCCATATTCTTTCGGATATCGAAAGAATTTGTACCGACGTCGCGTTCGTTAACGACGGCAAAGCTGAAATCCAAGGGAAATTGGCTGATATTAAATCGAAATTCCGTAGCGAGGAATACGTTCTCGAAGCGGAATCCGAGTCGGATATAACGCTTCTTCTTAACGCTTTTTCGGATATGCGCCGTGTCGAGGGTAATCAACTCGCTTTTTGCGAGATAAACGCTACTCTGTTCGACGTGCTCGGGTTTGTAAGTGAAAAGCGTATCCGCGTTTCGAAGCTCGAACGCCGTGAGCCTTCGCTTGAAACTCTTTTTATGGAGGTGGTCGCGAAATGAAGGCATTGACTGCTTTTGTAAATAAGGAATTTAAATCGCATTTCCGCTTTGGTAAAATTTTTGCGCTTTTGGCGATATTCGCCGTTGTCGGCGCAATGAACCCCGCTACCGCGAAGCTTACCCCGTGGCTTTTGGAGCTGTTGAGCGACTCTCTCGAGGCGAGCGGTATGAATATCGTCGCCACCGAGCCTACCGTGCTGGATTCGTGGATGCAGTTTTATAAGAATATCCCGATGGCGTTGATTGCCTTCGTTGCGATGGAAAGCGATATTTTTACTAAAGAATACCGCTACGGTACCCTTATAATCGCGCTTGCGAAGGGATTAAGCCGTAAAACCGTCGTCCTCGCCAAGACCTTTGCCTTGTCCTTCCTTTGGACTGCTTGTTATTGGCTCGCTTTCGCCGTTACCCATCTTTTTAACCTTTTTCTGTGGGATAATTCTCTCGCCCAAAACCTTTTGCTCTCTGCGTTCTGCTGGTGGCTCTTCGGGTTGTTGGTCGTTATGCTCGTCGTGTTTTTCTCGACGCTGGTGAAATCCTATATCCCCGTCCTTTTGGGTACGGGCGGTGTCGCTTTCTCGATCTACCTTGTCGGCGCGCTTCCTAAAATAGGGAAGTACCTCCCCTCGAAGCTTTTGGACGGCGTAAGTCTGGTCTACGGTATGACCGAGCCGAGCGATTACGTCTTCTCGATTTTGCTTACCGCCGCTCTTTGCGTAGCCCTTTTCGCGGTAAGTATCCCGATTTTCAATAAAAAAGAAATGTAAAAAATAAGCCAAGTGTCCATAAGGATACTTGGCTTTTTGCGTTTTGTTCGGACAAAATAATCAATGTAATGTAGGGACCGGCGTCAAACGGGGTC
>JAZRLT010000034.1:0-4493 GCA_045646995.1 Eubacteriales bacterium
CCTCAGCGATGACGAAGGGAGGCAGATCCTGGTCGATGACACCGGTCTCGGCGCGGTAGGTATTGATGGCATCGGCGGCACAGGCAAACTGACGGGCCTCACCCAGCACGTGGGTCTTCCAGCCCAGCTCAACCATGCTCCAGTCAGCCTCGTAGCGGTCCATAGTGATCTTCATGCGGCCGCCGCCGGATGCGATCTTGATGTCGAAGCTGCCGTCGCGGAGCTCAGCGAGGAAGGCCTCGAAGGGCTCGACGTAGTCAAGTGCCGAGGTCTCGCCCACATCGCGGCCGTCCAGCAGGATGTGTACGCGAACCTTCGCCACACCCTCAGCCTTAGCCTGACGCAGCATAGCCTTGAGGTGGTCCAGATGGGAGTGGACATTACCGTCCGAGAAGAGGCCCAGGAAATGGAGGGTGGTGCCATTTGCCTTGACATTGGCAATGAGGGTCTTCCAGGTCTCGGATGCGAACATCTTGCCGCTCTCAATGGACTGCGAAACGAGCTTTGCGCCCTGCGCGAATACCTGACCCGAGCCGAGAGCGTTGTGACCGACCTCGGAGTTGCCCATATCGTCGTCGGAGGGAAGTCCGACAGCGGTACCGTGAGCCTTGAGGCTGAAACAATGGTATTTTGCGGCAAGCATATCGAGAGTGGGAGTATCAGCCGCTTTAATAGCGTTGCCTACTTCACGGTCGCATATACCTATGCCGTCCATAACGATAGTAATGATGGGGCGGTTTTCGCCGCCAAAGATTCCTTTAGACATAATTTTTAATCCCTTTCGGTATTGAATATATTTTAACATTATAATTATATCCGAAGCTGCTTTGTTTTTCAAGTGCTTTTAGAAATTTTCCTTTTTTGTGTACGCGATGCGGGGGTGTGATTTGATTGTTACCCCCCCACACCGCGAGACAGCGCATACCAAATTGTTACGCGGCGAGGGTTCGCCTCGATTGCCCATCGTGAGGAATAGCGTTGATCTACAAATACGATGTAGCGCGGCTGTTAAAAACTGTAGGGACCGGCGTCCTCGACGGTCCTTGACGTTGCGTTTTGTTATTTGTTGCAATTAAAACTGATAACGTTTCAAATCGTCGCGTTACATTTTCAATTATCACAAAAATAAATTGATTCCTTTAGGACCGTCGGGGACGCCGGTCCCTACAATAGACGTAAAAAACTGTAGGTTTGTTTTGGGTTCGCACGAATGCTTGCAATCAATTGTATTCAAAAAAAAACGGATTGCCTTGAATTCAAGCAAACCGTTAGGTGTTGTTTTTATTAATGTCGCGTCCGAGGAGGTAGTCTAGGGTTACGTCGAAATAGTCGGCGATCTTGATAAGGGTTTCGTAATCGGCTTCACGCTCGCCGTTTTCATATCGGCTTACGGTGTTTTGGTTCATATTAAGGTCCATCGCGAGCCGAAGCTGTGATATTCCTTTCTGTTTCCGCAACTGACGCAATCTGAATTCCACGAAATTTCCCCTTAAAGTTTATTTAACTCCGCTTGACATTATTATACCATTTTGGTATAATCTAAATATCCCAATACGGTATATTTTATAAAAAGGAGAAAATCATGAAAAATATTTTTGCGATAACTCTCGTCCTTTCGATGATTCTTGCGCTTTGTCCTCTTGGCGCCTTTGCTGAAACGACCTCTGGGACTTGCGGCGAAAATCTGACGTGGACATTTGATTCAGAAACCGGCGTATTAACCATTTCCGGCGAGGGAGAGATGGATAGATACAGTCTTTCTTCTCCTGCCCCTTGGTTGACCCATAAAAACCTTATTTTGAGCGTCGTTGTTGAAGAAAACGTCACCGAAATTAGCGAGTATGCTTTCACATCTTATGCCAATTATGATTTGAATGGTTGCGAGAATTTAGTGAGCGTTTCCTTGCCTGATAGTATTGCAAAAATCGGCAAGTATGCTTTTGCCGGATGCGCAAAACTAACAAGTATAAATATTCCCGAAGGCATTGATAGAATAGAGGATTATGTTTTTTCATCTTGCGCGAGTTTGAAAAGTATCAATCTCCCTCAAAGTGTTGCCGCAATCGGGAAGTGCGCTTTTTACGGATGTAAAAAGTTAACAAGTATAAACATTCCCGAAAATGTTATCGAGATTAAAGAATACGCATTTGATTGGTGTGAAGACTTGAATTCGGTGCACATAACCGACATGTCGTCATGGTTGGGAATAAGTTTTGACGCATTTCGGGCAAATCCGTTGAGTTATGGTGCTGATTTGTATATGAACGGTGAAAAAATAACTAAACTTTCTATTCCTGACGACATAACTCAAATTAATGCGTATGCATTCCACGGATGTGGAAGTATAACTAGTGTTGATAGTCTTGGAAACGTTACTACCATTGGAGAACAAGCCTTCAGCGTATGCACAAACTTAACGAGTGTTAATATTTCAGAGGGTGTTGTTGAAATCGCAGAATCTGCTTTTTATAATTGTAAAAACTTAAACTATATACGTATTCCCGACGGCGTTTCTGCAATTGCTCCCAGGACTTTTTATGGTTGCGCAAGTCTTTCGACCATTGTTATTCCTAAAAGTGTTACCGAAATTAAAGGTGCTGCGTTTTATTACTGCTCGAACTTGACCACTGTCATTTATCTTGGAACAGAAGAAGATTGGAACGCTATAGTTTTTGGGGGAAATAATGATGTTCTTATTGCCGCATATGAAACGAATATTTGCGATCATGAGTGGATCGATATGGTTATAGACTCGACATGTACCGAAGGTGGCTACACTGATCATATTTGTGAGTCATGCGGCGTTTCTTACGTTTCCGATGAAAAAGAATCTTTGGGTCATGTCGAGGGTGAATGGTTAACCTTGGATGACGGTAGCAAAGAACTCCGTTGCGAGGTTTGCAACGAATTGCTTGACAGCGAAGCCGCCCCTCTTATGCGAGGCGACGTTAACGGCGATGGTAATGTAAATATGTTCGATTACACGGTAGTTAAAGCGCATTATTTCGGCAAGAATGAACTTGCTGGCGAGCTGATGGAGCGCGCTGACCTTACGGGCGATTCTAAAATTGATATGTTTGACTATATGGTGTTGAAGACATTGGTTTTTGGCAAGTAAAAAACAAACTAAAGAAGAGGAGGAACGCTCCTCTTCTTTTTTGATTGACATACCGAATAATTAATGCTATAATACTATGAATTATTATGTTTAAGTATTTTTTATTCAGAGGTGCTCTATGACAAGACGTGAATCTCGTATTCAGGCGGCAAGACTGCTTTTTGAACGCAGCTTTGATTATGACCGTACAACCGACGAAATAATGGAATCCGCCGTCGAGGAAAGAGAAGAAAAAATAAGCGCTTTCGCGAAGGAGCTTTTCTTACGCGCGGACGAGAATTTGGGAGATATCAACGAAAAGATCGAGCGTTGCGCCGATAACTGGCGTATCGACCGTATCGACCGTGTTTCGCTTACCGTGCTTCGTCTTGCGGCTTGCGAAATAGATTATTTCCCCGAAATTCCTATCGAAATCACCGTTAACGAGGCTCTCGAGATCGCCCGTTATTTCGGCGAGGAGGACTCGGTCGGATTTATTAACGGCGTACTCGGTAAGTATGCTAAGGGAGTCGAAAAGCCTTTCGCTAAAGCGAGACCCTTGTCCGCCGAAACCGAAGAGGACGATGATATTCTCGCTATCGACGAATTATCCGAAGAGGACGCCGAAACGCTTTCCGATCTTGCAAAGCTTGACGGTGACAACGAATGATTGACGGAACCGTCCGTACCCTTACCGTCGAGCAGTTAAATACGTATATCAAGGACTATCTCGGAACCTCGCCCCTTCTTTCGAAGGTGGTCGTTAAGGGCGAGATGTCCAACGTTCGTGTTTACGGCGGTTCGGGACATATATATTTCACGCTTAAGGACGAAAATTCCGCTATTCCCGCGACGATGTTCGGCGGAGCGGGTAAATTACCTTTCAAGCCCGAAAACGGCATGAAGGTTATTTGTACGGGACGTGTCGCGGTATTCGTGCGCGACGGTCAGTACCGTCTGTATGCCGACGCGATGGAGCCCGACGGTGTCGGTTCGCTTTATATTGCGTTTGAACAGCTTAAGGCAAAGCTTGCATCGGAGGGACTTTTCGCTCCCGAGCATAAAAAGAAAATTCCGAAGATTCCCTTTTCGGTCGGTATAATCACCGCTCCCGGCGGTGCGGCTGTAAGGGATATGATAAACGTATCTCATAGACGATTTCCTGCGGCGAAGCTTTATTTATATCCCTCGCTCGTTCAGGGCCCGTCCGCTCCCGCCCAACTTATAAGCGCGCTTAAAACGCTTGACGAAAGCGGAAAATGCGACGTAATCATTATAGGACGCGGAGGCGGAAGCGCCGAGGATCTTTGGTGCTTTAACGACGAAAAGCTCGCTTATGCGGTATATAACTGTAAGACACCGATCATTTCGGCGGTCGGTCACGAAACCGACTTCA
>JAZRLT010000035.1:0-4110 GCA_045646995.1 Eubacteriales bacterium
AAGAACTGTAACCTCGCGCTCTATCGAATCCTGCGTTGCCGAAGCCGAGAAGATTGCCGATATGCCCGACTTTAAGGGATATATCCACGACGTCGGCGGACCGAGTGCGAATTTCCGCTCGAACGGATGCGAAAAGGCGAAAAAATACGGTGTCTGCAAGGGTAAGAATTGCTTGGCGCCGTCGGTGTGTAAGAATATGCACGTTGACCATAGCGACTATATCGAGCTTTTAAAGGCTGTTGAAGCCGTCAAGGGCGTTAAAAAGGTGTTTATCCGCTCGGGTCTGCGTTACGACTATATTCTCGCGGATAAAAATCCGAAGTTCTTCCGTAAGCTTGTAAACGACCACGTTTCGGGTCACTTAAAGGTCGCGCCCGAGCATTGCTGTAACGACGTGTTGAAGCTTATGAGCAAGCCTCCTATTGAGGAATACGATAAGTTCAAGGCGAAATTCGCCCAACTTACGAAGGAAGCGGGTAAGGAGCAATATATCGTTCCTTATCTTATTTCGTCTCATCCCGGAAGCACGCTTGAATCTGCGATAGAGCTCGCACTTTATCTTAAAAGGAATAATCTTAATCCCGAGCAGGTTCAGGACTTTTATCCTACCCCCGGTACTGCGTCTACCTGTATGTTCTATACGGGAATCGACCCCGCCACGGGAAAGGAAGTCTACGTTGCGCGCGACTATAACGAAAAGCAGATGCAGCGTGCACTTCTTCAGTTCGCACGCCCCGCTAACGCGCCTCTCGTCCGTAAGGCGTTAAGACTTGCGGGTAGGGAAGACCTCATCGGTCATAATAAGGATTGCCTTGTCCGTCCCGAGCCCCCGAAGCAGTATTCAAAACCCGATAACAAAAAGAATGTCGGTAATAAAAAGCCGACGTCGAAAAAACGTAACGATAAACCTAAGAGTAACTCCGGCAATAAATCGCAAAGAGGTAAAAAGAGATGAAAAACGCTGTGAACGGATTCCACCATATCGCGATAAAGGCGAGTGATTTCGATAAATCGCTTGCGTTCTATAAGGAGCTCGGACTTGTTGAGCGTGTCCGCTGGGGCGAGGGAGATAACCGAGCCGTTATGCTTAATATGGGCGACGGCGGATTAATAGAATTGTTTGCGGGCGGAAGTGTACGCGAAAAGACCGCCGATGAAGTCAACGAGCATTGGATGCATCTTGCGTTAAAGGTAGACGACGTTGAGTATGCGTATACTACCGCGCTTGACGCGGGCGCAACGGCGCGTACCGCACCTATGATAGTTTCTCCCGAAGGCTCTGAACCCGCTATGCGTATGCATATCGCGTTCGTATACGGTCCCGACGGCGAAATTATCGAGTTCTTCAAGGAATTGATATGAAAAATTTCGAACTTGAACGAATAAGACTTGCTCGCGTTTTCAATGTTTTTAACCCGAAAGTATATAGGCATATCTTGAGCGCGTGCTTGTTTTTCGTCGCGGTGCTCTTGATGGACAATGTTTTTGATACGAACCCGGAGTATGAATACGCTTGGGGCGTAGCGGTGTTCATAATAGGAATACAGTTTTTCAATATAATGTTCTGCGTGAAGTATCTTGAGGCTAAGGATGGATGCTTTGTTTTCTCGGAATATGTACTCACGAAACATGAAAGCTTTATTCGCCAAAGACGAAGAAGGCGAGTAAAGGTTGAATTTCACGTGGATAATGTGAAAAAAGTCGATTTTTCTCAAAATTTTATCGAGAAAGCATTTAATGTCGGACGTATCTCGTTCGAGGGAGACGTTAGGTTTTATGCGGATAAATATCAGGACAGAATAGCTCCTCCCGAAAAGTTTACAATATACGGTATTAAGAATTTCGATAGGTTCAAGGAACTACTTCAAAGAGCTATGATGTAAAAACAACGGCTGATGCAAAATCGCATCAGCCGTTTTCTTTTATTATTCGCCCGTTTCTGTGGGTTCGGTGGGATTGTTAGGGTCTTCGGGAGTATTCGGGTCGCTCGGCTCGGTAGGACCGCTCGGAATATTGGGAGTGGTCGGAGTAGTGTGCTCGAGACATACGCGGTTAGCGGGCATGCCCGAAGAGGAGGTTATACCGAAGCTTAAATCGTCGGTAAACATATTCTGGAAGAAGGGAACGTTTTTGCTCGTGGGGAGAATATATCCTACGGGGATATCCATATAGGTATATTCCGCGTCGACGACGTGAACCTTTCCGTGTAAAGCGCGGTCGGCGAGCGTAAGCTTTCTCATACCTACTATCTCGATATTTTCGAGAGGACAATAGCAATATCCGTCGAGACATATCGCGTGGGTGACCTTATCCCATTTTACGGCAACGTGAACGTCGCATTCCTCGGTGGGTACGTCGTAGGTTTCGAAGGTGCCCGTCGCGATACAGTTGCTTCTCGCGCTTCCGTCGAGCTTGTGCATAAGGTCGTTACGGCAGGCGTCGGTAGGCTTTTTGCCCGAGAGGGTACAATATTCTACGTTTTCGACGACGGTCGAGGGAACGATAAATTCCTTCGAATAGTAATATCCGTTTTCCTTGTAATAGGTATAAATTTCGGTGAATACGCTGTTCCAAAGCTTCGCCGCGCCGTTACCCGACGAGGTGATCACCTTGTTGTTATCATATCCGTACCAACAGCAAGCGACGAAGTCGGGAGTGTATCCCGAGAACCAAACGTCCTTCTTGTCGTTGGTGGTACCGGTCTTGCCGGCAACCTCGATGCCGAATTTGGTATCGATGGTGACGGTTCCTGCCGCAGTACCGTAGGATTCGCTGACAACGCCGGTCAAAAGATCGGTAATGGTTGCCGCGGTGGATTCTTTGTATTTGTTTTCGTGAATCTCGCGGTTATCGAGAATAACTCTGCCTTGGCTGTCGCGTACTACCGAATAGGTACGTGCCTTAGAGGTCATACCGCCGTTGGCGAGTGTAGCGTAAGCCTGAGTGTGCTCGCGTACGGTGACACCGTAGGTCATACCGCCGAGCGACATCGACGAGGTGTTGATATCCGATACTACGGTTCCGTTAGAAAGGGTCTTCGAGTCGATAAGAGTGGTATATCCGTAACCCTTGAAGTTTTCGTATACCTTTTCTATTCCCATATCCATCGCCGCCTTGACGGGGACGGTGTTAAGCGAAACTCTTATCGCATAATCGAGAGATACAAGACCGCGGTAGGTTCCGCTCGGCCAATATCTTCCCGTCGTTTCGTTGTATACGGGCGGTACGTCGTCAACGGGAGAGCCCGCGTGGTAATAGCCTGTATCTAACGCGTAAGCGTAAATCGAAAGAGGCTTGATGGAAGAGCCGCACTGACGTTTTGTTTGTGTTGCGCGGTTGAGTCCGCGGCTTTCGCGTTTTTCACCGAGACCGCCGACAAGAGCGAGAATGTCGCCCGTCTTCTGATCCATAATACATATCGACGACTGAGCCTGCATACCGTTGGTTTCGGGCCAGTAAGCGCTGTCGGTATAAACCTTTTCGGCGCAAGCTTGAATTACGGGGTCGAGACAGGTTACTATTTGCAATCCGCCCGAGTAAAGCATTCTCGAGGCGGTCGCCTCGTCGTATCCGTATTCTTCCATAAGGTCGGCGATGACGTCGTCCATAACCGCGTCGATATAGTAAGAGTGAACGTTTTCGTTATATCCCTCTTGAGTGCCGTCCTTAAGAGTAAGGGGCTTGTCGTATGCTTCGTTGAATTCCTCGTCGGTGATCATACCCTGCTCGAGCATAAGCTTCAAGACGAGGTTTCTTCTTACGAGGTTGTTGTTGGGGTTGGATACGGGGTCGTATTTGGTGGGAGATTTACCGATAGAAGCTATCGCCGCACATTCGGTAAGGTTAAGCTCCTCTAGCGACTTTCCAAAATAGGTTTCTGCCGCAACGCGTACACCGTAAGAGTTGCGCGAGAGGAATATCGTGTTGAGGTACATTTCGAGAATGTCCTCTTTGGAATACTTGGTTTCGACGTTGAACGCGCGGAAGATTTCCTGAACCTTACGCTGAATGGTGGCTTCGTTATCCTTGGAAACGTTCTTGATGAGCTGCTGGGTTATCGTCGAACCGCCGCCGTAATTGGAGCTCGTCGGGATAAAGAAGTTGTATATC
>JAZRLT010000036.1:0-17583 GCA_045646995.1 Eubacteriales bacterium
TCCGTTCCAAACAACGGTCTTAGCCTTCTTGACCTTGTTAGCGTAAAGCTCACGGGTCTTGGGACCGATATCGAGAGATTCCATATCAGCGGGAATTTCGTCAACCGAAACAGCCAAAGCTTCAACGGGAGCGTCGATGGGGTTGGGGAATTCCTTGGTTACCATGCAGTCAACGGGGAGAAGGATCTCAACACCATTAGCCTTAGCGCGCTCGAGCATTTCGCGGCAGTAGTCGATCTTTTCGTTATCAACGAGAGACAAGCCTACTTCCTTGCCCTGAGCCTTTAAGAAGGTATATGCCATACCGCCGCCGATAACGAGCGCATCAGCCTTGGTAAGGAGGTTTTCGATAACAGCGAGCTTGTCAGCAACCTTAGCGCCGCCGAGAATGGTAACGAAAGGTCTTACGGAGTTGTTAACAGCATCGCCGAGGAACTTGATTTCCTTGGACATAAGGAAGCCGTTAGCGGATTCTTCAACGAAGGAAGCAACGCCTACGGTAGAGCAGTGAGCTCTGTGAGCCGCGCCGAAAGCATCGTTAACGAAGATATCGCAAAGAGAAGCGAGTTCCTTGGAGAAAGCTTCGCCGTTCTTGGTTTCTTCTGCGCGGTAACGGGTGTTCTGGAGAAGAACAACGTCGCCGTTTTCCATTTCGGCAACAGCCTTTTTAGCGTTTTCGCCAACTACGCAATCATCAGCAGCGAATACAACGTCGATACCGAGCTTTTCGGAAAGACGTGCTGCAACGGGAGCGAGCGAGAATTCGGGCTTGGGTTCGCCCTTGGGCTTACCGAGGTGCGAGCAAAGGATAACCTTTGCACCCTTGTCGAGAAGGCACTCGATAGTAGGAAGTGCGGCAACGATACGGTTTTCGTCGGTGATAACACCGTTCTTAAGGGGAACGTTGAAATCGCAACGGACGAGGACGCGCTTACCGGCGACCTGAAGATCTTCAACAGACTTTTTTGCGTTCATTTTAGATACTCCTGAAAATTTATAAAATTTAAAATTTTAATCCAACTAATTATATACCATTTCTTCTGAAAAATCAAGTGTTTTTTCGCCCTATGCCCGAAAACGAAACAGCGGGGACGCTACCCCGCTGTTTATTAAATAAATATGAACGAAATATTAACAACTAATTAAAATTAGTTTTGCAATACTTATCGAAGCTATCCTTTGCGCGGGCGATCGAATTGGATACGTCCGAGCCGAAATCTATATAATCGCTTATCGCCTTGGTCGTGGCGTTTTTGATTTCTTTGATCGAGCCGCCGTAGACGTTCGAGAAGTCGTAGGTTATGCTCTCGCAAACCGTGCGGAAAGCCACCGCCTCGTCGTTACTGCTGAAATAAAGCGAAATATGGGCACTTACGAAAGCATCGCATACGGTATCTCCGCCCGTGGCGCACATCGCGCTTATCATAACCGAAACAAAGCGTTTATGTGTGTCGGACGTTTTTTCTACGGTTTTGGGAACCGAAATAACGCGCGCATCGTTACTTACAAGACAATGATATTCCTTCTGAGCCTCGTCGAGCTTCGGGATAGGAAGAACGCTGAATTTACTTTCGTCCTCGTTATCGTCACTGAACGCATAAATGTAGTCGAGCTTATTGCAGAAGAAAACGAGACGTCCGCTTTTGAATGCCTTGAGAGCATCGTCGCCCTCAAAAGGATATTTTCCCTTCGTATCAAAATAGGTTTTAAGCTTTCTCGCGAGGGTTTCCGCCTCTTCGCCGTTCATCGCCATCCCGACCGGCGCGCGGTAGGTATTGCCTATTATGCTTTTTCCCGTCGAGGTCCACATAACCGTCGGGTAGGTTCCCTCTTCGTAATAAGCACCGTACGCGAAAACGTCGTTAGCTATATCGGCGCCTGATTTATGGAACACGTCTTTTGCGGCAACCTTGGATATCTCGAGCATCTTATCCCAAGTCCATTTTCCTTGTTTTACAAGGCTTATCGGGTCTTCCGTACCCGCGTTTTCGATAAGCTCGCGGTTATAGAACATAGCGTAGGTATCGCCGTAAACGAGATTTATAGGGTCGGCGAGAAGATAGAGCGAGCTGTTTGTTGCAAGCTTTTTCGCGTTATTTTTATCAAAATAATTACTATCTGCGTTAAAGCTCGGGAGTGTGTTCATATCGAGCAAAAGCCCCGAAAGATAAAGCGAAACCGTCTTTTTTGCCGATAACGAAAGCATATCGCCGTAGTCATTTCCCGATTCGATTGCGGTCTTCAATTCGTCTGCGACCGCCGCCTCTTCTTTTTGGAAAACCTGAATGTTCGCGCCGTATTTCTGTCGAAGAAATTCATTCCGTTCGACTACTGCGGCGTTAATTATACCCGCGGTTTGCTCACTTCCCGAAAAAACCGAGGCGTCGTTTGTGACGATTTTGAAGCTTTGGCTTATCGGCGCCGCATCTTCGCCCTCCGAACCGTCATCAAGCGTCGGAAGCTCCTCGTCTAATTTTTCATATATATCTTCGATGCTTTCGGGAGCGTCGTTAGAGACGTCGTAGCTGACGTTCTCGCAACCGCAAAGCGAAAGCAACAAAAGCGCCGTAATAAGCGCAAAAAACTTTTTCAATTTAATTCTCCTTAAAACGTTTCACGTGGAACATTACCGAATTCATATCCGAATGTTTCACGTGGAACAAAATTATCACAGAGCTCATTTGCAGGGTCGCACAATAGTGGGTTCTTCCTCGGTACCGAGAGCAATTATTTCGAATCGGTAGCTTTCCCCTGTCGTAAATTCGAAGTTCTCGGCGTCTTCGGAGGTTACGACGGCGTAGGTGCCGCAATCGAGCAGAACGGGAATGCTTCCGCTCGCGTCTCGCTTTAAGGGGTTGCCCTCGAAACAGCATTCGTCGCTGAATTCGAGATATTCAAGCGCACTTTCCTGCGTAAAGGCGCGGTTTGCCGAATATAAATAGGTTTCAGCCTTGTTAGCGTGTATTACGGCTTCGGAAATAACCTTTTTATGACGGTTGAGATTAAGGTTTTTGACGTCGCCGTTTGCACGTATGATATCTTTTAAAGCGCGAAGCGTCAAAAGATCGGTGTAATGGGTCGCGGGACGGAAGAACGAAACGACGGTTTCGGTACCGCATAAAATATTTTCAATAGGCTTGTCCGAAAATTCCGAAGCGGGCAAACCTCCGCCTAAAAGACGGCATACGAGACGGTAATGCTTCGAACCCTTGGCACGTTCGGTGACGTCAACCGCTCTTGCGGAAAGGCTTTCAAAGCGCGGTTCGATACCCAAAATACTCTCAAGATAAGAAATGATGTGTTCCGGTCCCGGTGCTTGACCTATATAAATGACAGGAAGCTTGTTTTTTGCCATATATTCGCCGACGACGTTAGAAACGAAATATCCGATTTCTTTTATCATAGCACGTACGTCGGGCTCGTCGAACGTTTTGTAGGAAACTATTTTGCCTTCGCTCGAGCGTTCGTAAACACGGTAGCTGTTTATCCAATCAGGTACGTTTCTTCCCTGTCGGGTGTTCGCAAAAAGCGCGGCAAGCTCGTACATATCTAAGATATTCGACGTGTATGGCTCGTATTTCGTACGGAGAAGCATAACCGAAGATGCGTCCTGAGTGTGTACAAACTGTTCAAGCTCGCTGTATACACAGCTTTGTGCGGTTCGGATAACGCTCTCCTCTAAATTGATGGACGAAACGTTGCCGTTGAAATCAATGTCCAATAAAAAGGACAACGTAAGCTTATCGCCACTCTTTGAAAGGTCACATATATCCGAAACAATGCGTTCGGGGAGCATTTCACTTTTTGTAAATCCGTCGCTGATCGTCGCACAGCGCTTTTTCGCCTCGATATCTATCGGCGAATTATCACAAACGTACTCGCAGACGTCGGCGATGTGCACCCCGAGCGTCCATCCGTATCCGTTTCGAGAGATAGAAAAAGCGGTGTGGGCGTAATCTTCGGGCGAATTGACGAAGCACAACGTCGTTTTTCCGCGAAGATCAAGCCTTTTTGAGAGATATGCCGAGGTTTTTATTCTCGCTGCCGCAGCCGCCTGAACGTTGACATCGTTGGGGAACGAACCGCGCGACGTGGTGAAAATACTGTTCATATATGCACCGTCCTTTTATCGAATACATTTATACAATAAGATTGTACTCGCTCTTAACGAGGCTGTCAAGGAATATTTTAAAACGAGCGGTAAAATATATTTTGTCATATTTTGTACTTGTTCACGGATAAGATGCGCGATATCCGATTTTGGGTCCGAAGGTCGGTTTTGAGCTCGCTGATTCGCCTTAAAACTGTATATTGTGAGGGGTGCACTTCCCTACCGCAAGCAGTTGTATTTTGGCTGTATAATATATATTATATATAATTTAATGAAGCTTTTTCGGAAAACGCCGTGTTCACAAAAAATTAACATTTTGGGATATTATGTCAATCAAAAAAGTCCGAAACCCATTGACAACAAAGGATTAAAAGTATATAATCGTAAGTTGAGCAGATATTGGCTCTCAAAATGTAAAAAAGAAAGTTGAAATAAAAGGAGAAAAGATTGTGAAAAGAACATTAGCTCTTATTCTCGCGTTGGTGATGGTACTTCCCGTATCCTTCATCTCCGCACTTGCTCACGGTCCCGGCGTAGGCAAGAATAACATTACGAACCAATCCATTCACAATGCGCTTAACCAGCCCCTTCCCGAAACGGTTTACGTCGACGGTAAGTATGACGATACCGCTTGGGACAAGGACGAATGGAATTCGGTAACAAAACGTACGGGTACTTGGGACAGTAACGCCCCTACCGACGTTAATTTCTCGTACAAATATCAGATCAAGATGGACAGCGAATACCTCTACGGTGTCTTTTCCGTAGGTTCGGGCGCTTCCGAGATCAAAATTTGGCTTAACGACGATGCTGATGTTAAGAAGGCGACCGATACTATCGTTATAACCGATCTTAACAACAGTATGCCTACCATCACCATAAACGGTGCTGCGCCCGACAAAGACAAGGGAACTGACGGTAAATATAATGCCCAGAAGTATCAGATCAAGTCGGCTGTTGACACCGTGGAAAATAACGGAAACCGCGTAATTGAATTCCGTGTTTACCGTAAGAATTTTGCGGGCATCGATAAGGTGACCTATTTCACTGCGGTTAAAAAAGGCAATAATAGTCTCTACTACCCCGTTATTGCTACTAACGGTAACGAAACTCTCGCCACCCCCGACGTGAAGTGGCCCGCTAACGCTATCGTTGTTACGAGAAGAGATATTCTCGACGTTAATTCCGATAAGCATCTTCCCATTAACGACAGCAACTACAATAATCAGAGCGTTGAATCTCATTTTGAGATAAACGTTGACGGCAAGCTTACCGAATCCTTGTGGATGTTTTTGTCTGATGTTCGCGAACAGGACATGACTGCTCACGAGTATTTTGACGCCGGCAAGCAAGGTTTGACTTCTCCTATTGACCTGACTCTCGGCTCGGGTAACAGCGGTACCGGTGTCAGCACGATTCACGGCAACGCCGAAACGACTCATACACATACGTATAACGGAGTTACTTATGACTGCGGTTACGGAGATAACGTTAATAAAAACCAAGGTGTCATAAGATTTAAGTATGATATCCGTACCGACGGAACCTTCGTTTACGGTGCTGTCGTCGTTTATGACGTAAGAGGCGTTACCGCTCATAACGTTCCCGAGGGATATGACCTTTCTCAGTCCTATTATAGCAGCGGCTACAATGCTGCGTACGTTGATACTACATTCCTCAATCTTAAAATATACAGCGGCGATACAAACTGGCGTACCTTTGAAATTAAGAATAGCGACAGATTGGGCTCGACAGTTGCTTCTCATAACGGTAATTGGGGCGATGTAAAAGAAATCGGTGTGAACAGTGTAAACGAGAATGGTACGAAGATCGGCTGTATCCGTACAAGCGATCAGATCGTAACCTACGAGTTTGTGATACATGCTAAGGACATTTTCGGTGATTCTACTCCCGCGGACGGCAAAGAACTAACCGAAACGATTGGTTTCGAACTTGAAGCATTCGAGGGTCAGAGTATCAGAACCGATGCTTATGACGGCTACGCATGGGACTATGCTCCTTACGCAGCGTGCGAAAAGTTTGTACTTAATAAAAAGACCCATCCCGATCAGGATGTCTACCAAGCCGGTCTTAATATGAACGGCTTTATTGAAGGTAACGAATGGAATAACCTTAACGCTGCGGATAAGTTCGTAGACGGCGCTACCAAGTACAATAAGAACAATGAAGGCAAGGTTACCGTATATAACAACGGAATCGTTAACTCTTATTTGTATGACGTTGTTGCCGATAACGACTATATTTACGGCGCTTCGCTTATTTTGCTTGACGACAAAGTAAAATATTCCGATGATAAGTCGAAGGCTACTGCATTCAGATTGTTCCTCAACGACAAGGGTGAAAACGCCAAGTGGACGAGCATTGTATCGTTCTATATGGGAACGAATAAGGACACCCGCGTTTATCTTCAAAACGCGGATTCTTCCGACCCTCAGAACTTCACCTATACCAAAAACGGCAAGTACTTCATAGGCGATAACGGATCCACCAAGTATAACGAATACGGTCTTCAGGCTGAAATAAAGATTCTTTCTACCTCTGACCTCGTTGCAGGATATAAGGATAAAAATCCTGCTATGTATAACGCAATTGCCGCAGGTAAAGTTGCGGTGGTTGAATACCGTATCCCCTATACCTTGGTCGGCGGAGAAATGCCGAAGCACGAGGAAGGCAACGAGAAGTGCTCATTTTCCTACTACACCATGGTTGAAGACGGCTTCAACACGGGTAACGGTCTCGTGCATCCGATGCCTGACAATGCACTTTTCTATGAAAACTTGTACGTTTATACTGACGGAAACGGTACAAAGCATTACAGCGATTTTTATATCTATAAAACCTTTGACCACAGCGCTAACGGAACCTGGAATAAACGCCCCGTAAGCGTTTATTCCTCCGAAGTTTTGGATACCTTTAAGCTCGACGGTATGCGTACCGAGTTTTTCTGGAACAGCTATGAGGACTATATCGGCGTAAACGGTTCTACCGGTTACTACAATCCTCCTCAGGAATCGAATAACACTTATGCATACGGTCAGACTATTTACGTCGGACGTAATAATATTTACGGATCTGTCATTCTTGACGACGAGGCTATCCCCGGCGAGAGTGAATACACTCTTTGGATAAACTCCAACCCCGCGGACAAGGACGGCGGTTATACCCATGCGTTCTACTTCACCGCTACCGAAGACGGTATCGAGGTCGTAGGTAGATACGCTAATGGTAATGTTATCACGTCTAATGATTATGTGGTTGCTAGGGCGGTGGGTGCTACCATTAATGGAAGAACCAGCCTTGAGTTTGTTATCGACATAAGAAGCTTTGACTCTGACAGAAGCGGCTTTGAATATGTTACTTCTTCCAGACACGAAGTAAACGGCGAAACTCTTTATCTCTACTATCCCGCTCCCGACGCGAAGGATAAGCTTTTCGTAACCCATATTAATGAGACGACCTATCTTCAACATCGCGAAGGAAGTATTTATACTTACGAACATACTTTGAATAATCCCGACTGGGTAGACGGAGAAACGTATCGTGTTCCTAACGGTTATGCGG
Organism: Eubacteriales bacterium; assembly: GCA_045646995.1. GTDB lineage: Bacteria > Bacillota > Clostridia > Oscillospirales > CAG-382 > Coliplasma. The sequence goes on from JAZRLT010000036.1 coordinate 7,694, forward strand.
CGTCTTATTATATCTTCGCGCCTACCGATGTTAAGAACGTATATGAAGTAACCTATGCAATCAAGGGAAGATATCATCCTGTGACTCCTGCTACCAATGGTAAATCCGTAAAAGATGCTCTTAAGAAAGAACTTGGAGAAGACGAGTTCGTTTACGCGATTTATGATACCTCTTACGACGGTACAAGCACTGCGAAAAAGACAGCTTTCGGTAAGGGATATGTTGTCGACTGCGATGAACAGTTTACTGTTGGCGCGAAGGTAACCTTCTACGGACTTGGTGACCTTGAAACAACGGTTGACCCCGATGACGCTTTTAAGGATTCGGAATACGGTTATGAGCTTCTTGCCCAGGAAGTTTACTTCTCGGTTGCAATGACCGATTCTAACGACCGTAACGCTAACTTCCCCGACAACGCTTGGTATAAGACCGCTCTCTCCGTTGATACTCTCAGCTATTTCTATCCCGAAATTATTACCATTGACGGTGAGATCGACGATAGCGGTTGGGACGATAGCAATTGGACCGAAGTAAAGATCGGCGTTAACGGTACTCTTCAGTCTGAAGACTACGAACAATATCACGCATCGGGTTACGATTATAGATATCAGATGCGTACTGACGGCGAAAACGTTTATTTCGCTTTCCAGGTAATGCGTTCCTTTGACGATCTCTACACCGGCGCTACTGATAACCAGACCGGTTTGTCTATTGCGGCTATTTCCGCTACCCGTGTTTGGATAAAATCCAAGGCTGATTACTATAAAGGCGCGGTCTCCTTTACCCACCTTTACGACGTTCGTTACGGTTTGGATTCTTCCGTTATCGGCGAATATAAGGACGGTTGGTTCTATGAGGAAACCACGCTCGACATCGGACCTGAAGATTTAGCGATTCACGGTCAGCAACACGCAGGCTATGATTATTATAAATCCGAAGCAAAAATTCCTGAGGGCGAGAATGGTGTCATTACCTATTCTGACGGTAAGCTGAAATACGAACAAACTCAGGTTCGTTTCGCTGAGCACGAAGGCCCCGGCGGAAAAGGTTTCCTTGTTCCTTACGGAGGCAACCCGAGCCGCAGCGCTGCTACCACTACTAACAAAAACTATGGCGATTCCTTGCTTTTCGGTGAAACCAAGGAAAATATGCAAAACCTCACCACCGGCGCTCACGGTGATGAGAAGACCTGGTATGCTTATACCGATACTGTCAACCATGAGATAGGCCACGAGCACGCTCGTTGGGCTAAACAAAAGGACGGCAGCACCCTCGTTGAATTTAAGTTCAACCTTACTGAGCTTGGCTATTCCGACGAAGATATTAAGAACGGTAAAGCTACCTTTGAATATATCGTTCAGGGCTCGTCCTCCGGTTCGTCTACGACTGCTCCCTTTACGATGTTTAATCCTCCCTTGACCCATATTCCTTATGCAGACGAAAGATCTTCCAGCAACTATTCGTTCCCTTACTGGAATTGGGACGAAAATACCTCCCTTAAGTACAACGCTTCTTCTGAATACAGCCACATGCTTCGTAACAACTACCGTCCTGCCGTTACTCTCGGTGCGAAGGTAACCGATCCCGACGAAAATGGCAAGCTTTCGATAAGGTTCGGCGGACGTTATACCGAAGAGTATATAAGACGACTGCTTTGGGGCGCCACCAATATGGGTGACGATGGTTACATCAGAGACGGTGAAGAGTTATCTTACGATAACGGAAACGGCCAAGGCGCAGACAGCTCCGACCGTGTTCTCGGCGGTGCTAATATGGACGGTATTACCGACTATTGGGACGTTTCTAAGGTTGGTATAGTCTTCTACTTCACTCAGAAGCTTAATGTTAACAGCGAAAATCAGCCTGAACTCTATATCGATACACCCAATGCAGTAAACGTCGACTCGGTTGGTATCTATAATTGGAAACAGGTAAACGGCGAAAACCCCAACTTTGCCGACTATGAGGACTACATCTTCTACGTAACCCTCGAAAATATGGCTCCTGCATATAAGAACGTAAAATACAGCTTCAGAAGCTACGTTACCTACTATGAATGGTGGGATAACGCATTCGACGGCTCGCCCGCTGTTTACGACCAGATAATCGAGCGTTCTTGGCAGCAGGTTAAGGATGCTTCGGAAAGCGGCATCAACGGCTTCCCTCAGTATGACGAAGATTATGAGGAACCCGGCAACGGTAATCCCGGCTTCGAGCCCGGCGGATCCGACGAGCCCCAAGTAAAGGATTATAACGGTAAGACTATCGCGTATATCCCGCTCGATAACCGTCCCGTTAATATCGACCGTGCGATCTATCTCGCTCAGTCTACCGGATTTAACATCCTTATGCCTCCCGAAGAGCTTTATACTACTAAGATTAACTCTTTGGACGTTGCCGGCGACGAATCCGCGGTCGGCGATCCTCAAGCACTCTTCCAATGGCTTAAAGACAATGAGAATAACGCGGATTACTTCGTAATTTCGCTTGACCAGCTTCTTTCGGGCGGTCTCGTAGGCTCTCGTGACTACGCAGGTATTAATAATCTTAACGAAAGCGGCGCTGTCTACGATCCTGATCTCGTATTCGAAGAAACGGTTATTGGCTATCTTGCGGATCTCGTTAAGGAAAAGGACGTTGTGTTCTTCGACTCCCAGATGCGTCTTGCGTCTACCGGTGACTTCAACGGATATGATACCGACCCTCATTATTACTTCTTCCGTTACTGTTACGCGATGCTCGAAAGACCCGAGATTGATGTAACTCAAGCGGACGCACTGAACAAAATTTTTGCTAACTACGGCAAGGATAAATACGGTAATGATATCGTTAATAACTCCAATACTAACGGTAATAATGTAACTCTTCCTGACTACCGTTCTGATCCCAATAGTCCGTACTATGAAAGTTGGGCTGCAAATACGGAGTATACAGTCGATAAATCCTACATAGAAAGATATCTTAAGTCCCGCGAGCGTAAGATGAAGATAAGCGAAATGCTCTTCGATTACGGTGTCGTTAAGAACTCCAAGCTCTTCTACGTTGGTATCGACGACTCCAATCCCCTTTCTACTATCCATAGTAATGAAACCAGATGGCTTAATTATAAGGGCAAAGGACTTAAGAACTTCAGCGTGTTCTCGGGTATCGACGAAATCGGCTTGATGTCGCTTTCTGCGTTCGTAACCTCCTGCTACGCCGGTTTCGATGAGCTTGAAGCCGTTGTAAATTACTATGGTCCCGGTAGAGGTTATGATGCTGATGCCTACGGTACCGAGACCCTTGAACAGAGCATAAACGTTCACCTTACAGGCGTTGGTACGAGAGTAGTTTCTTATACCAACACAAAGAACCATTTGAATGTTCTTGTTCTTACTAAGAGTTCTACTGCCACCGATATAGAAAACTTGATCAAAAAGGCAAGAGAAAATATCGAAGCCGGCATTCCTACCGCCATTATCGACGCTTCCGATAAAAAAGGTCAGCTCGGCGAAGCATTAGTTAACTCTGATATCGAGCTTTCCAAGCTTCTCGGTTACAGTAACTGGAATACCGTTGCAAACGCTGCAGGTCTTTCAATCTCCCCCGCGGTTGCGCGTTATGCATATCTTAAGAATTCTAACGTTATTACCGAAGCTTCTCACGTAGGCGCTCTTAAGCAGATCTCCTACTCCTTCATTAAGGACGTTGCTTATACTTATAAGTTTAAGTCTGTCGGACTCGATAGTGATACCGAAGCAAACCGTATTGCACGCGCTAAAGCTGACGGCTCCTTCAATACTTGGCGCGATAAAATCGTTACCAGGATCAACGGCAGCGACGGTCAAACTATAACTGCGGCATCTGTAATGACTGCTGTCGGTGAATACGGCGAAGTCGGACAGATAAAGGTTGTCGGCGATCTTTACTGGCCTTGGAACCGTGCATTCGAAGCAAGCTTCGATCTCGGTGTTAAGGGTACGACTAACTGGGCTCAGAACGTTAACGGCGGTGTTGTAACGCTACCTGAATTGGCTGCAGATGCACCTGCTGCTGAAGCAGACAGATACCACGCAACACTTAATGATAACGTAATGTCTGGTGAGCTCTTGCATTGGAGTACCGACCAAGATAAAATTAATCGAAACAATAACTGGTGGTCAACGGTTCATTACAAGAAGAAGTATGATGAATCCGCTGAACCCTATACTCGAGTACAGATTGATTTCACCGACGGCAACGGAAACGCAGTCGAACATGAAATCGGATTTTTGGTAGCAAGCGCGTTGAAAAAAACCAATGACGGCGCAAAGTTGCCCGATGCGATTAAGATTTATGCTTTAGTTGATGGCGAATATGTTCATATCGGCGAATTCAGTTATAATGATAACAATTTAGCAGATAATCAAAGACATTATTTGACAGCTTCTGTTGACTACACGGTAACCTCATCGATTTATGTCGACATTTACGGTTACGGAAACAGACTTATCAACGAAATCCAAGTTTGGTAATCCAAAAACCCTAAATAAAAAAGACGGTCGAAAGACCGTCTTTTTTTGTTGCGGCGGGGAAGTGCCGCATTATTTTTATCATAGAAGCGCCGAGAAAAGTATAAATTTTCTTTCTCGCGGAGGTAATTACGTCAAAATATGCTTTTTAACGGCGAGGTAATCAAACATATTGACCTTGCCGTCGGCATTTACGTCGGCGCGAAGTGCGATTTCATCGTCTATTTGGATATTGCCGAAATAAACCGATTTTATAGAGAGATAGTCGAACATATTCGTTTTACCGTCGGAGTTGACGTCGTAATCAGGTTCGTTTTCTCCCTCGGCAAGCGACAAATAGGAAAGCACGTCAACGGTTTTGGTTTCGGTGTCGACACCGTTAAATATAATTTTCTGACCCTTTTTCGCGTTTAAAAGAAGGATATAAGCGCTTTCGCTTTCCGAAACCGTCGTGCTGTAATGCACAGCGATAAGAATTTCACCGTCTTTGAGGGTGCGGTCAAGCTCGTTTCCGTTGCCCTCGAATACCTCGCTGACGATATACGCCTTTTGGGAATTGCTCCAATTTGCAACGAGATTTACGGTATATCGCAAATTCGCAGTACTGAGGTTGCCGTAGTCACAGGTAAATATTTTCGAATCGCCGTCGTATATCCTCGAGTCAAAGCCGTTTATATACGCGATATTTTCGATAGGCTTTACGTCGAGTAACGCTTCTACCTCGTCGATCCAAACAAATCCGCCGGGGATAGTGATTTTAACGTATCTCGCCTCGATTATGCTTTCGCTTTTTGCGGTGAAGGCGTGAGAGCACCAATAATTTGTTATAACGTCGCTTCGCGTAACCTTTGTATCAGCCGAGGTGAAGCTCTTGCCGTCGTCGGAATATTCGACCAAAACACCGCTCGGTACAGAAATACCCCAATCGGCGCAGGAGGCGGCGTAAACACGGAAAACGTTCGTTTCGGCGCCCTCTCCGAGGTCAAGAATTATTGAAGCGGTAGAGCTCCAAGCCGAATAATAGTTGTTTCCGTTTTGGTTAAAGCCGTCGGGAGTCGCCTTTATTCCGTCGGTAAGTCGGACGCCGTCGTCGAAATAACGCGTGTCGGAGGTATCTCCGCCGAAATAATAGTTCGGGTCGGTCGTCGTATAGGAAGCGCCAAGCGATTTCAAAAAGGTATTTTCGCCTTTAGCGGAAAGCGCGTTAAGAATAACAGCCGCCGCATCCGCCATATTCTCGGGGGTATATTCGGTATTATCGGGAGAGAGCATTTTGCGTCCGTTTTCGCATAGCGCGCGGATTTCTTTGATTACCGGCTCGCCGTAGGAGTTAGCGCAAGCCGTTCCCGCCTTCGCGAGCGCGATTTCGAGATCGGATATATAGGTTAGCGGAAGCTCCATCTCGCCGGTGACAAACATAGTTTCGAGCGATTTCGTCGATGCTTGATGACCGACGATATCGGGCGCGAGAATTCTTATTCTTGCACCTGCCGCGCCGATATATTCGCCGCTTGCGATTCTGTTTCCGCCTGCCGTTTTATAGGTTACGGTTATTCTCGAGCGGTTGACGTTGTCGTAAGCCGCCTTGAGATATGCGGTGATACAGTCCGAATAAAGCTTGTGTCCCGCCTCGGTCTGGTGGATACCGTCGGAGGAAACGTAAGCCGAAATACCGCGCTTTGAAACCTCGAGATTGAGGTCTACAAGACCGCAGCCGAGCTCGAGTGCAAGCCTTCTCATCGCGTCGCAGTATTCGGGCATAAGACCGTATTCATAGTTGTTGTACGCGGTAGGGGTATAAGCCGCCTCGTAAACGGGGTTGGGAGTAACGAGTATAACGTCCGCGCCGGCATTTTTGATGTCGGTTATCATCGTCGTAAGCTGGCTTTCGTATTTTTCGAGAGTCTGGATGGGACGGTTATATTGTACCTCCCACGCTTGGTCGTTCATACCGAAGCAAATTATAACGATATCGGGATTCTTCGCGATAACGTCGTTTTCATATCGGAGAAGCGCGTTGTAGGTCGAATCTCCGCGCACGCCCGCGTTTATGACAGTCGAATCGGGTAGGTTATCGGCGAGAAGATCGGGATAAACGTCGAGTCCGCTGTTTACCCAATACAAGGTACCTTGCGTAAGGCTGTCGCCGAAGCAGACAATGGTTTTTCCGTCGAGATTGCTTTCGGCGGAGGCGCTTATCGGAAGGGAAGAGAAGACCAAAACCGTGATGATAATAAAAGCGAAGATCCTTTTCATACCGTTTTTCTCCTGATAGTGAATTATAGTATATTATATCATATTGTTTCTTCCGACGCAAGTACCCTTAATACTGTGTCGGCATATACTGAAATCAGGGTGGCTTCCACCTCGAAAAACACGAAATCAAGGAGAAAAAATATGATTGAACACGATATCGGCCTTTTCTGCGCGAATATGCCCGAAATGCCCGACGCTTCGGAAAGCTCGTTTCCTGCTCATATATCGCTCGCGATGATGTACGTTCCTTATCAGAGATTCGAAAATCTTTACGACGCCGAGCGCGCACTCGAGCGCGGAACACTCTTTAAATCGCTCGATTTGCCCTTCTACGGCGGAAAGAGAGGTAACAAAAAATGAAGGATCCACGCGAAACTCTCCTTAAGAAGGTTCAAATGTATGCCTTCGCCGCTCACGAAACCGCGCTCTATCTCGACGGCCATCCCAATAATCGTCAGGCATTGAGTAAATTTTCGGAATGGACGAAGCTTAAAAACGAAGCTGTTGCCGAATATGAAAGAACCTACGGTCCGCTTACTATCGATTCCGGAGTCGGAAATAACGGCTGGGATTGGATAAGAGGCAAGTGGCCTTGGCAAAACTATGAGCCGATGGAGGATAAGAGATAATGTGGTCATACGACAAGAAGCTTCAATACCCCGTTAATATAAAGAACACGAACCCCGCACTTGCGAAAATGATTATTTCCCAGTTCGGCGGTCCCGATGGCGAGCTCGGCGCGGCTATGCGCTACCTCTCCCAGAGATATTCAATGCCCTATAACGAGCCTATCGGTATCTTGACGGATATCGGCACGGAAGAGCTTGCGCATATGGAAATGATCTGCGCGATAGTGCATCAGCTTACGAGAAACCTCACTCCCGAGGAGATAAAGGCGGGCGGATTTGCCGATTATTATACCGACCATACTCTCGGTATTTATCCTGTTGCGGCGAGCGGTGTTCCGTGGTCAGCCAATACCTTCCAATCGACGGGCGACCCGATCGCCGACCTTTCCGAGGACCTCGCCGCCGAGCAGAAGGCTCGTAAGACCTACGACAATATCCTTCGCTTCTGTGACGACCCCGACGTATCCGATCCTATCAAGTTCCTCCGCGAACGTGAGATCGTCCACTTCCCACGCTTCGGCGATGCGCTTCGCATCGTACAGGATAACCTCGACTATAAGAATTTTTACGCTTACAACCCGAGCTTTGATAAACGCTAAAACGGCATAATTGCAATGAAAAAGGGGCTTCGATTGAAGCCCCTTTTGACTTTTATTTATACTTTTCTAAAACAAAATGGTTTTCTTTATCCAATTCTTTAATTCCACTTTTGTAATCATAGCCGAACTTACGATAAAACTCGACAGCCGTTACGGAAGACGGAATTTCGATTCTGTTCGCGCGTACATAAAATTCGTCACGTTCCAAGGTTTGCATAATTATTTTGCCAATGCCGTTTCCGTGCAATTCGGGCAAAACAAATATTGTTAATAAAATACTTTCGGTTTCGCTGCCCCAAAAACTTGAAATAGAGCCAACGCCAACAACTTGTTTGTGATATTCAAATACATACATATGTGCATAACTGGCAATTCTTTTGATTTTTTCGGAATCATAAGTTTTCGCCACTTCTTGCATTATTTCCATGCCGTAATCTTTGCTGTTAACTTCAAGAAAATTGCGGATAATTAGCGTTTGCACAGCTTCCGCATCTTTTTCTTCAAATCTGCGGATTGTTATATCGTTTAAAGATATTTTATTGCTCATTATATCCTCTCCTATCTTTTAAGATTATGATATCATAAACGTAATACAAATACAATAGATTTGAGCAAGGATAAAAACATAGAATTCTTTCGGGAAATTATTTTCATTGAAATGCCAAAAGTATAAAACGCGCTCAATATGCTAACAATAACTTTAATCATAGTTTACACCTTTCAAAATTTGTGTTTACAATTAGGTTGACACGCTGGTTGACAAAATTTATTATTTATGGTATATTACAGTTGACGATACATTTAGGAGGGCGAAATGGATAAACAAAAAGTTTTAGAGTTGATTCTAAAAGACAAATATTACACCATTGAAGATTTGAGATATAACCAAAAAATCGGAATCAAATTTTCCAAAGAGCAATTCCAAGATTTTTTAAAGGTAAAAGATGATCTGATTGACGAAAATTTTAAATTCATCAAGAAGCTTCCTCTTAAAACGTTCAATTCCAAACACTGTTTTTTTGTCAAAGGAGAATACTTCCTTTGTGCATATGCGGAGTATTTGCATATATACCTTTCTGACTACGAGCTCAATCAAAGTTCACTCTTCGAAAGACACACAAAGGATATCTTAACATCTAGGTTGTATTCAGAAATTGAAGGTTCTTTAGATATAGAAAATATACCAACCACCAATACTAAGATTGAAGAAATACACAAAAGCGAATCGCTGATAGAAACGAATGACATAATTGTGAAAAACATGCTTGATGCAATTTCTTTTATAGTAAAGGAACAGCCTGAATTCAACAAAGATAATTTGCTTAAGTTGTATAATATTCTAAGCAAAAACGCACTGCCCGAAGACAAAAAACTAAAAGATGATGCATTTTATCGTCATGACAAAGTATTTATTGGTGGATTTGAAGGTGCTGATGTCTCAATTTTGGACGAGTGTATGAATAGTTTGTTTGAATTTGCCAATAACAAAACTTTCATCGATGAATTAGGTTGTTTACTGCCGTTTATATGTCATTACTACATTTTATACATTCATCCATATTTTGATTATAATGGAAGAACCGCAAGAATGGTTTCATTTTGGTTAAATTTAATTCACAATATAGAAGGCGCGCCGTATTTTATGAGCGAGGCTATAAACGAAACAAAAAAAGAATATTACCAAGCTCTTGCAAACACAAGACTTACCAATAACGATTTGACCTACTTTTTAGGATATCTTCTTGAATCATCCATAAAATTTAGTTTCGTGTATAAAAATCTTGAAGAAATCAAAAAATTGTTGTTACAAACAGGCGACACGCTTTCATCGTCCGAATGGGTTTATTTAAAGAAAATACTCATTCATAATTCCGAGGGCTACTTCAATTATAAAAAGTTTTTGGAATATATACGAG
>JAZRLT010000037.1:0-3513 GCA_045646995.1 Eubacteriales bacterium
TTATGAAACCCCAAACCTTTATGAATCTAAGCGGCAAGGCGGTCAATCCCTGCGCAAAGGCGTTCGGAATCGAGCCTCAAAACGTGTTGGTTATATGCGACGATATCAACTTTGAGGTCGGAAAGATGCGTATCCGTAAAAACGGAAGCTCGGGCGGACAAAACGGTATGAACAGCATCATCGCCGAAATGAAGTCTAAGGAGTTTCCGAGAATCAAGGTCGGAATCGGTAACATCCCCGAAAAATGGGAGCTTTCCGATTGGGTATTGAGCCGATTCAGAGAAGACGATATGAAGCCCTTAAACGAAACCGTTGCCAAGGTCTACGACGCAGTAGAGATGATAGTAAAGGGCGATATCGAAAAGGCGATGGGAAGATTTAATTAAATTCTTGATTTTGACGTGTGTATATGTTAAAATCGGGATATAGTAATAACGGCGGAGGTATATAAGGATGATATTTTTAAAAGTCCTCGGAATATTGCTCGCCGTTATTGCCGTTTTAATAACAATTCTTCTTTTATTACGGGTCAAGATAATTATCAGCTATACCCCCGAAAAGGGATTGGAATATTACGCGAGATATCTTTCGTTCGATATCGGGCGGGACAAAAAGAAGAAAAAGCTTTTCGACGTAACGGGTTGGCTTAAGAAGAAATTAGGGCTTGAGCTTCCCGAAGCCGAGAATATGACCGACGAAGAAATTCTTCGTAAAGGCATATACGAAAAGGTCGCGACGGTGGTTTTACTTATAACCCTACTCGCCGACGAATTCGTATGGATAATTAAAAAGCTTCGGCTCGACAAGCTCCGTATCATAGCGATTTGCTCGGGCGAGGACGCGGCGGAGTCTGCGACGGATTACGGTCTCGTTTGTGCGGCGGTATATCCCGTAATCGGATATATCACGGCGAGCGTAAACTCTAAAGAGAACGCCGAAGAGGTAGAAATCGGTTGTGATTTCGACGGAAACGGATATTTTGAATTTAACCTTACCGTTTCGGTAAAAGCTATCCACGTTATACGCGCTATATACAACGCTTTGATCGACGTAGCGGAGGTCGCCGAGGAAACCTCGGTAGACGCCAAAAAGGCTTAGGAGGATTTGAAAAATGAACGAAAACGAAAACAAGGCTTCGAAAAGCAATTCCCAAAATAATCTTATGCAGCTTATGGCGTTCACCGCCGACAGAGCTATGGAGATGGCTGACGCCAACTCGATCATCGGCGAAAAGATCGAGGTAGACGGTATGACTATTATTCCTATTTCGAAGGTGTCCTCGGGATTTGCGGGAGGCGGCGCGAGTATAATTAACTCCACCCAGAAAAAATCCAACGTTCCCTCCGGCTCGGGCGCAAAGGTTACCGTCACTCCCCTTTCGTTGATCGTAGTGCGCTTCGGCGAGGTTTCGGTTATTGATATAAGCGCGCCCGCGAAGGCTCCCAAAAAGAACCTTATCGATTCTATAATCGAGCAGGCAAAGGCGTATATCGAAAACAAAAAGAAGGAAAAGGCTGAAAAAGCCGGATCCGCCAACCAATAAATCAATAAAGAGCCGTCAAACGATGGCTCTTTTAATAAATCACCGAAAGGAGCAAAAATGGAATTACTTAAATCATATCTTTCCGATTTCAGCGACGCCGAATACAAAAAAGGCTTCGATATGATGGACGACGTAAGGAAATCCGCGGTAATGAGATTACGCTCCGACAAGGATAAAAGGCGAAGCGTTTTGGGAGAAATTCTCGCGCGGAAAGGGATTTCGAAAATTTGCGGTATCCCCGAGGCTGAAATAAGATTTGAACGTACCGAAAACGGAAAGCCGTACGCCGTAAACGCCGATATACGCTTCAGCATAAGCCATTCGAAGGACATAGTTATATGCGCCCTGTCCGAAGGAGAAATCGGCGCCGACGCCGAGTTGGTTCGCGATATCGACCTCAGGATAGCCAAGTTTGCCTGCACCGACGCGGATTTTGAATATTTATACGAAATTGAGGACGAAAATGAACGCAATTTGCGTTTCTTCAAAATCTGGACGGCAAAAGAGGCTTACGTCAAATATTGCGGCACGGGAATATCCTATTTAAAGGATATAAATTTCAAAGACATCGAAAAAAACTGTCAATTTTCACTCGACGGCGAATATATGATAGCAATTTACCGCGTTATTTGAATAAAACATCAATTTTCTATTGACTTATTTCGACACATATTGTATACTTATTTCACAGTAATTTAATAATTTATCATAAGAGAGGTACATAATGTTCTGTACACAATGCGGAAAACCCAATCCCGACGGCACTAAATTCTGTGTCGAATGCGGCGCTCAGCTTGTAACCGCTGAACCCGAAGTAACCCCCGTAGAACCCGTTGTTGAAGCTCCTGCTGCAGCTCCCGTATACGAAAACGTTGAATACGTTGCTCCCGCTCCTCAGGAATTACCCTGCAAGGCGTTGGGCATCGTTTCTATGATCCTCGGTATCGTTGCAATATCGCTTGTCGTTACCTTCTGCTGCTGTTACTTAACGTACGGCACCCTTCCCTTTATGCTCGGTCTCGCCGCTGTAATCACCGGTGCTATCGCGAAGTCCAAGGCTAAGGCTGTCGGCATGAAGAACGGCAAGGCTACCGTAGGCTTCATTTGCGGTCTTATCGCCGTAATTCTCATCGCTGTAGTAGGTATCATCGCTATCGTTGCTTACATTCTCGGAATGAGCTCCGTTATGATGGAACCCTCTTTTGACAGCTACTACGACGACTATTACTACTACTTCATCAACAACTTTATGATGTAATACAAAAAGCAACTGCGTAACGCAGTTGCTTTTTCATAAACGGATGTCAATTATGAAAAAAATCAACAAGTGGGCGTTGCTCGGTGTTTTGGCGCTCGACGCCGTCATAACGCTCCTCGCCGTATTTATAAGTAATATCGCGCGGTTTATCTCGTCAAGCTCCGACACATGTTTGATGAAGCTCTTCGGTCTTACCTGTCCGAGCTGCGGCGGAACACGTTGCGTTTATAACTTTTTCAAGGGCAACCTCGCCGAAGCGTTCGGTTATAATCAGTTTGTATTCGTTATGATCTTTTACGCGTTGGTGCTTGTTGTGCTTTTGAATTTACAATATGTGTTCGGGTTGAACTTCCCTAAAAAACCGATAAAATATATGGTTCATCCAATAACGCTTATCGCCATCGTCGCGCTGTACGTGACCTTTGGTATCGTTAGAAACGTAATATTGTTTGTTTGAAAAAGAGGTGGATTTTTCCACCTCTTTTTATACGATAAAATCTTCGTATTTTTCGGGGAGCCCGATTGCGAATGTTCGACTGCGCAAAACAATTTTATGATTGTTTTGCTCCGCTCAGGATGACACCGTTTTTTAATGGCAAAACAATTATAAAAATGTAGGGACCGGCGTCCTCGACGGTCCAAAGCAAAACAAATGATACAATGTATTAAGCGAAAATCCAACGTAACAAATTGGCAACGTTTTCTATTTTGT
>JAZRLT010000038.1:0-3247 GCA_045646995.1 Eubacteriales bacterium
ATGGCTCAAGTCCCGTCAATCGGGCAACCTCAGACATCATCAGCCCTCCGCAGATAAAGACGTTGTCTAATATATCCTTCGCTGTATCCGCGTTCGGTACCGCGATCTCGATCGTGGTGCCGGGAAGTCTGTCGATCATAATGAAGCCTCCCTTCCTTAACTGTACCTTGATGATACCACACAATCACGTGATTGTCAAGAGGAATCTCGCGATTTTTTATAAAAATGTTCATAATATTGACAAAAATTTGCCCTCGTTGTAAAATATTACATATATATGTAATTCGGGTGAATGCTATGGAAAAGATCATTATAAAAAATGATAATATATCGGTTACCGTCCTGACTCTCGGCGCGATAATCCAAGGTATAAACGCGTACGGCTTTGAGCTTACCGCGGGTTATGCCACCGAGGAGGAATATTTTAAGGATACCTGCTATTTCGGCGGACTTATCGGAAGAACGGCTAACCGTTGCGGTGAGGTTAATTATATAAACGGAGAAGAAATCATACTCCCGCTTAACGAAAAGGGAATCAACCATCTCCACGGCGGCGTCGAGGGCTTCAATCTCAAGCGCTGGACGGTTGAAGCGGTCAGCGAGAAGAGCGTTACGCTTTCCTATCTCTCTCCCGACGGCGAAGAAGGATATACGGGTAACCTTAAGGTGTACGTCACCTATTCGCTCGTCGGAGATTCGCTTATCATTTCATATAAGGCGAGCGCCGATAAGCCGACTTGGGTGAATCTCACTAACCATTCTTATTTTAACCCGTTCGGGATCAATAATAAGGCCGGTGCGCGTATCGGAGGCGCTTTGATTGAAGTATATGCAGACCGCGTTTCGGTATACGACGAAAACCAAAGAGTTATCGGAAGTATGCCTGTTGACGGTACGGAATTTGATTTGCGGAAAAAATACCTGATAGAGAGATATTACGACCATAATTTCTATCTTTCCGATGAGGAATACGAATCCTTCGGCGGGAAGAATCTTCGTAAAGCCGCAAAGGTTTACGGAAGCGTAAATATCGAATGCTTTACCGATCTTCCCTGTATGCAATTATATTGCGGAAGGTTTATCCCCGAGGGCACGGTAATATCCGACGGAACGGTTATCGGAGCGGGATCTGCGCTTTGCTTGGAAACTCAGCTTGAGCCGAATATGCAATCGAGAAACGAATCTGTTTTGAACGTCGGTGATATCTACGAATCATCTACCGCCTACCGTTTTTCAAGGTGCGGTATACACGTTAAGGAAAATTAAACAAAAAAACCTTCGATTTTGTCGAAAAAACTGTTGCTTTGAGGCGAGATAGGTGTTGAAAAATCGAAAAGTTTGTGATAGAATTACTCTAATATATTTTTGAATATTAAAAGAGAGGAATAATGCTATGGCAATGTATTTTGAACAGGAATCCCATACATTCAGCGAATATCTGCTCGTTCCCGGATATTCTTCTGCGGATTGTATCCCCGCAAACGTAAGTCTTCGTACCCCTTTAACCAAGTTCCGTAAGGGTGAGGAACCTGCAATCTCGCTCAATATTCCTCTTGTTTCTGCTATAATGCAGTCGGTTTCCGACGATAAAATGGCTATCGCTCTCGCTAAGGAAGGCGGCTTGTCCTTTATCTACGGATCCCAGACTATCGAAAACGAAGCGGCTATGGTTCGCCGTGTTAAGTCCCATAAGGCGGGATTCGTTAATTCCGATTCCAACCTTCGCCCCGACGCTACTCTCGCGGACGTTATCGCTTTGACCGAAAAGACCGGTCACTCTACTATCGCTGTTACCGAGGATGGTACCCCCAACGGTAAGCTCGTAGGTATTATCACCTCCCGCGACTACCGCGTTTCGAGAATGAGTAAGGACGTTAAGGTTTCCGAATTTATGACTCCCTTCGAAAAGCTCGTTTACGCTTACGAAGGAACCTCTCTTAAGGAAGCTAACGATATTATCTGGGACAATAAGCTCAACTCGCTTCCCATTATCACTAAGGACGGCAATCTTTGCTATTTCGTATTCCGTAAGGACTACGCGTTCCATAAGGAAAATCCCTTAGAGCTTCTCGATTCCCAAAAGCGCTATATGGTTGGCGCAGGTATCAATACCCGTGACTATGAAGAACGCGTTCCTGCTCTCGTTGAGGCGGGCGCTGACGTGCTTTGTATCGACTCCTCCGAAGGCTTCTCCGAATGGCAGGCTCGTACCCTTAAGTTCATCCGTGAAAAGTACGGCGACACCGTAAAGGTTGGTGCAGGTAACGTAGTTGACCGCGACGGCTTTATGTTCCTTGCCGAAGCGGGCGCTGACTTTATTAAGGTTGGTATCGGCGGCGGTTCTATCTGTATTACCCGTGAACAGAAGGGTATCGGCAGAGGTCAGGCTACTTCGGTTATCGAGGTTGCTGCCGCTCGTGACGAATATTACGAAAAGACCGGTATTTATATTCCTATCTGCTCTGTCGGCGGTATCGTTTACGACTACCATATAACTCTCGCTCTCGCTATGGGCTCCGACTTCATTATGCTCGGCAGATACTTCTCGCGCTTCGACGAAAGCCCCACAAACAAGGTTAACGTCAACGGCACCTTTATGAAGGAATACTGGGGTGAAGGCTCGGCTCGTGCGCGTAACTGGCAGCGCTACGATATGGGCGGCGATAAGAAGCTTTCCTTCGAGGAAGGCGTTGACTCCTACGTTCCTTACGCGGGCGCACTCAAGGATAACGTCGGCTTGACGCTCTCCAAGGTTCGCCATACTATGTGTAACTGCGGTGCACTCACTATCCCCGAGCTCCAGAAGAACGCGAAGATAACTCTCGTTTCCGCTACCTCTATTATCGAGGGCGGCGCTCACGACGTTATGCTTAAGGATAAGACCGCAACTCCTGTAAAATAATTTGGCGCTAGGCATAGCGGCGCAGACCGCAAAAAGACCAATAATCAAAAAGAGTTTTAATGAAAGAAAACGGAGTTTAGACTCCGTTTTCTCGATTTTTATGTCTTTTTGCTATGAAAAATCTCCACCTTTCGGAGTAGACTTCTACACCTTCGGGTGGAGATTTTCCATTCTGCATCCACTCTGCTACGCGCTCGAGTTATCCTTAATTGGTTCGTTTTTTGTTGCGTCATTTAAAATTTGTATATTGTAGGGACCGGCGTCCTCGACGGTCCTTGTGTATAATGGGTAGTTATATGTAATAAACAAAATAGAAAACGTTGCCAATTTGTTACGTTGGATTTT
>JAZRLT010000039.1:0-7920 GCA_045646995.1 Eubacteriales bacterium
GAAGCATCTGCAAAAAACGCACCTGCGAACAATGCAATAACCGGCAATTTCGCACCGCAGGGTACGAACGACGTCGTAATTATCGTCATACGGCGGTCGTTTTCGTTTTCGATGGTACGGGACGCCATAATTCCGGGGACGCTGCAGCCCGAGCCGATAAGAAGCGGAATAAAGGATTTTCCCGAAAGACCGAATTTTCTGAAGATTCTGTCAAGAACGAAGGCGATACGGGACATATATCCACAACCCTCGAGAAATGCGAGGAACGCGAAAAGAACGAACAGCTGGGGCACGAATCCGAGAACCGCACCGACACCGCCGACCATACCGTCTACAATAAGGCTGTCGAGCCACGCGGGAACGTTCGCGGCGGCAAGCCAATTACGTACAAGGACGGGAATACCGTCAACCCATTTACCGAAAATCTCAAAGCCGTCGCCGAAAAGTCCGTCGTTGGTAAAATCGGTGACCCACGTACCGACGGTCGTGACCGAAACGTAGTAAACGAGGAACATTATAAGCACGAATATGGGAAGCGCGGCAATACGGTTAGTCAACACCTTATCGATCTTTTCGGACGTGGTAAGCCTTCCCTCGTTCTTTTTCTTATAACACTTTTTAAGGACTCGTTCGACGTAATTATATCTGTCGTTTATAATAATACTTTCTGCATCATCGTCCATTTCGGCTTCGGCGGACTTAATATCCGTTTCGATATGAGAAAGCATTTCCTCGGAGATACCGAGTTGTTCGATAACTCTCGTATCGCGCTCGAATATCTTTATCGCGTACCAGCGTTGCTGCTCAAGAGGAAGGTCGTGGACTGCCGCCTCCTCGATATGAGCGATAGCGTGTTCTACCGCACCCGAGAAATTATGGGTCGGAACAACCGTTTCGTTAGCCTCGGCAACCCTTATTGCCTCTTCCGCCGCTTCGAAAACACCGTCGCCCTTCAAAGCGGAAATATTGACGACCGAGCATCCGAGCGCACGCGAAAGTCCGTCAAAATCGAGGGTGTCGCCGTTTTTACGAACGATATCCATCATATTTATCGCAATTATGACGGGGATTCCGAGCTCGATAAGCTGGGAGGAAAGATATAAATTTCTTTCGATATTCGTTCCGTCCACTATATTCAAAATGGCATCGGGACGCTCGTTAACGAGATAGTTTCTCGCAACGACCTCCTCTAAGGTATACGGCGAGAGCGAATAAACACCGGGAAGATCGACGACCGTAACGTTATTATGGTTCTTTAACTTCCCTTCCTTTTTTTCAACGGTAACGCCCGGCCAGTTACCTACGTACTGGTTAGAGCCGGTCAAAACGTTAAAAAGCGTCGTTTTACCGCTGTTAGGGTTACCCGCAAGGGCAATTCTTATTTCCATACGATTTCCTTTACGTTTTCGAGTTAGCAAAGGCTAACTAATATGCATAAAAAATAGCTTTCACTATTTTTCTATTCAACCTCGATTATCTCAAGGTCAGCCTTACGGAGAGAAAGCTCATAACCGCGAACGGTACATTCAACGGGGTCTCCGAGAGGGGCAACCTTACGAATACGCACCTCGACTCCTTTTGTAACACCCATATCCATTATACGGCGTCTTAACGCGCCTTCGCCGTGAACACGGACAACGGTAGCGGTGCCGCCAACCTTTACGTCGCGAAGAGTTTTCATAAAATACCTCCGTAGAAATTCCGAGTTAGCATATGCTAACCGTGTATTATAATACTCATTCGAAAACAATTTGTCAATATTTTTTCGACATTTTTTTCGATTTCGGCATAACGGCAACAGATCATTTTTTATAAGTCAGCCTGATATGTTTATTTTGCACAAAAACCATTACGATAAGTTTATCCAAAAGCCGATTGACGAACGCCCGATAAGGATATATAATATAAGATAATACGTTATTAGTTAAGGAGATTCGATATGCTTAAAAAAAGCTTGGCATTACTTTTATTGGCGCTTTTGATCGTCACGTCTATTCCCTTTTCCGCATCGGCGGCTAACGCTTATTGGGGATTTGACGATTATGACACCTTTGTAAACCCCGGTGCGCCCGAGGAGATAACCTCCTATCCCACCACAATCACCAAAAACAGCGCGTCGCTCTACACCATAACCTCGGTCACCGATGCGGGCACTCTTGCCATTCAGCTTGTCGAGGAAACTTGGGGTACCTTTAACCTCGGCTCCTGGAAGCTTACCGACAAAAGCGGCAATACCCATATTTTCGTTGACGGAAGCACCGATATGGAATACGTTCACCAGCTTTATTACGACGCAAGCGAAGTGACCTTCTCCGGCGGTAACCACGGCGGCGAGGCTTTGGTTTCGCTCGACTTCTACGACGGCGAAAGCGGAAGCAAGATCACCCTCTCGAACGGTCAGTCCAAGACGGTAAATATTCTTCACGTTATCGAAAAGACCGAATTACTTCTCGTTCCCGACGCAAACAACGACTCGATAGCGGACTATACCAACAAAAACGTTGCATATACCGCCGATCAGGTGTACGCACAGCTTACGAGAAAATACACCTTTACCGGTCCTCAGGTAAAGCTTAACGTCGATTACAAGTATATGCGCGACACGTATCACGCAAGAAACTACTCTTGTATGTTCCCTATCAACAAGACCTACGGACAATACGCGGATATGTTCGACAAGGACGGCAATCTTATCCGTACTATCTCCACAATGCCCTACGGCAACACAACCTATCCCCAGTACAGCGGTCCTCACAACAGCGGTAACGAGGCTACGAGAGCCGTGGTTTACAGCGAAAACTCGCCTTACATCTTCGATATGCGAGTCAACACCTACAAGGACAGCGTAAATGAATTCAAGGACGCTTCCTATAAGACCTCGTTCTGGGATATGAACTATTATTACAACAAGCTTTACTTCACCAGATTTGACGAAGGCAAAAAGGTCCTCCACGCGAAAAACAGCGAGGTCCACACCGAATGCATCTGGATGTTTACCTATGACGACGAAGGAAGAGCACCCACCGAGGGCGAAGCCCCCGTTTCTCTTAACAAAAATTACGATATTTCGGTTTCCAACGATCCTATCGTAGACAGCCAGTGGAATACCGATTACAGCGCGCTTCTTACCGACGGCAAGGCATCCGAAACCTTTAACGCAAGTAACGGAAGCTGGTTCGCTATGTGGATCAACCGTCACACCGACGGAAACGGTGTCGGAAGCGTAACCGTTGACCTTACCAAAAAGTACGATATTTCCAAGCTTAGAATCCATCTCGCAAACTCGGTTACGAATATGGGCGTTTCCGCTCCCAAGAGCGTAAAGGCTTATGCAGTGGATGAAAAAGGAAGCGTTATCAAGGAGCTCGGAAGCTTTGCTCTCGATACGGGCGACAGCGCGCTTTATTGGTCTACCGTTACTCCCAACGAAAAGGTTTCTGCGAGATATATCAAGTTCGAAATAACCATAACCGCTCCCTGCGCTTACGTTAACGAAGTAGAGGTTTACGGTACCGAAAGCAAGGAAGGTATCGACGTAGGCGGAACCGCCAAGGACAATATCTTAAGCGGTCTTGACTATACTATCTCCTACACGAACGATCCTATGGGCGCTCCCGAATACGGCACCTCCTACGGCGCTCTTCTTACCGACGGAAAAGCCGCAAACGTACTCAACTACGGCGACGACAGCTGGTTCTTCTTCCAGAAGGGCAAAAACGCTTCCTCCGACGGCGTTGGCACCGTAACGCTCGAGCTTGACGGATATTACGATATAAGCAAGGCGAGAGTGCATCTCGCAAACTCGGGCGCGGCTATGCTCACATACGCGCCTCAGTACGTTAAATTATATGCTTCTCTCGACGGCGAATCCTACGACGAGGTCGGTTCATTCAATATCGATTCAACCGACACTATCGTATATTGGAGCGAATTGAACGCAAGCGAGGCCGTTACGGCTAAATATATCAAGTTTGAATTCAAAATCAACGCTTCCTCACTCGGTACCTTCGTAAACGAGCTCGAGGTATACGGAAGCGAGTCGGATTACAGTCCCGAGCCTGAATACGCTTACGGCGACGTGAACGGAAGCGGAAAATTCGATATGTTCGACTATATGGCAGTAAAGAGCTACTGTCTCGGCAAATCGAGCCTTGACGAAGCCGCTCAAAAGCGTGCCGACGTCAACTCCGACGGCAAAATCAATATGTTCGACTATCTCGCGCTCAAATCGGCATATTTCACCAAGTAATTTACTGATATGAAGAAATTAACGGTTTTTATCATTACTTCTTTAATTATACTTTCGGTCGTAACCTGCTCCGCTTACGCTAAATACGTTGTAAGCGGACCTGACGTATCGGCCGAAAACGTATCCGACGTATCCGACAGCGGTTACGTCAACATCGAGCCCGAGCTTCAGAAAATAAGCTGGATATATTATCTTCTCGGCGGGCTTTCGACAGCGGGCGTTATTGCCGCCGCCGTCATTATCACCAAGAAAAGGGACTAAACCTATGAAGCGAATTACACTTCTTTTGACCGCGGTGACGTTGCTCCTTGCGGGCTGTACCGAGGCGGAGGACGTTTCGAGCGAGGTTGTTATAACAAGCGAATATATCGATATCGCGCACGACAAGCTTGAAAACTACGTTCCTTCCGAGGACGTAAGTAAAGAGGAATCCCACGCAGAGGAATCCGACTTATCCGACGTGTCTGATGACTCCGAAAGCTCTATCGAATCCGAAAGCGAGGATATCTCGGAAGACTCTTCGGAAGACTCTTCGGATATCAGCGAGGTATCGGACGTAAGCATCGAGGAATCGAAGGACGAAAGCTCCGAAACCGAAACGCGCGGCGATATATTCCTTATAACTGCCGATATTACCTATGAGGACGGCTCTGCCGCAACTCTCGTTTGTACTTCACAATATGAAATCGATCTCTATTTCGGCAACGGTACGAATTTCACCGGTATGCAAAGCTACGAAGAATGCTTAAAGCGAGCCCAATTACTTTTCGAGACTTGCGAAAAACATATTGCGAACGCCGAAAAGATCGAGACGTATCCTCTTCCGGACGCGGGATATACCTACGTTTATATGAAGACCACCGAAGGCGTTTACCGTATTTCTTATACTAATACAGAAATACACCTCGGTCCGGAGGGTGAAATCGAGATCTGCATACTTAACGCAATCACGAATATCACCAAGCACGCACCTCAATAACAAAGAAAACGGAGCAACCGCTCCGTTTTTTCGTTATTATTCATTCAAACCGCGTTCTTTATATTCGGGGTTGCGGAATTCATATAAAATAAATCCTAAAGCAAGAAGGAAGGTAGTAAAGTCGGTTATCGGGGCGGAATAAAGTACGCCGTCGAGACCCATAAACTTCGGCAAAATTATCATAAGCGGGATAATGAGCAATATCTGACGCGTAAGCGAAAGTATCGCACCCTTTATGGGCTTACCTATCGCCGAGAAATAGTTGGCAATAGTCATCTGAACGCCGTTGAACATGATCATCGATAGGAATATCCTCATCGTCTTTTCGGCAAACTCGTTATATTCGGGAACGCCCGAGCCGAAAATAGAAATTACCGCATGGGGGAAGAATTGGAATACGAAGAAGCCTATCAACGCGACGGTAAAGCAGGTCGATGCCGCAATAAGGAAGGTCTTTTTGGAACGGTGGAGCTTACGGGCGCCGTAGTTAAAGCCTACGATAGGCTGAGAGCCCTGAGCCATACCGACAAAAAAGGAAATGAGAAGCGAATTTACCTTCATAACGACGCCGAATGCCGCTTGCGGAATATGGGCAAGCTCTTTGGAGAATTCGAGGATACCGTAAGTATCGAGCTGATTGTTCATAACTATCTGAACACCGCAGATAGCGACCTGATTTATACAGTTACTCATACCGAGAGACGCTATCTTCATAGCCTTACGCGGACTGAAAACAAAGCTATGACGGTTAATATGGACGGTTTTGAAGCGGGTAATATAAAGAAACGCAGCTACAAAGGAGATAATCTGGGAAATAACGGTCGCTCCTGCGGCACCCGCCATACCCCAATTAAAGCCCCAATCGGCAACGAAGAGCGCGTCGAGAGCGATATTTATTACCGCACCGATAATCATACATATCATTGAATACTTGGGATTGCCGTCGGCACGGATAAAGTTACTCATTACGTTTGTAAGAATAAGGAAGGGCATACCGTAGATAAGCACGCTCGTATAATACAGCGCATATTCGAGCGACGCGCCGCTGCCGCCGAAGAGAGAAAGCATTTCTTCGGTGAAGAAGAAGGCTATAACGGTATAGGTTACGCCGAGAATACCCGCAAGCCAAAGCGCGTTGCCGAGACACTTTGAAGCCTCGTCCTTATGACCGCGTCCGAGCTCTATCGAAAAGTGGGAAGCACCGCCGACGCCCGCAAGTACGGATATCGCGATACAAATAGTAGTAATCGGGAATGCAACGTTGGTAGCCGCGTTACCGATATCGCCGACGTACTGACCGATAAATATCTGGTCAACGATATTATAAAGCGAGCTGATAAGCATCGCGACGATACTCGGTACGGCAAAGCCGGCAAGTAATTTTGAAATCCTTTCCTCGCCGAGAGGATTTTTCTTTTGAGTCTCAGTCATCATTATCTCCGTAATATATCTATACCTTAATTGACAAAATACGACAGCGTCCGAAATTCAAGTATAACACAAACCAACGGAAAAATAAAGCCTTGCCAAAACTGTTTTTTATAAAAATTTACATATTTGGGGTATTGCGTTTTTGTGCAAAACGCGTTATAATTAGATAAATTATCCGAAAGGAGTTAATATATGAAGCGCGCAATAATTTTTGCCGTCTGCTTTGCAGTGGTGTTCGGCATTATGGGCGGAGTATATCTTGCCTACTGCTATCACAGCGAAGCGGTGGATTTCGACGATCTTGACGTAAAGCATTCATATATAGATAAAAACGGCGTCTTCAAAGGAAACTTTGCTACGAACGCAAGCGGAATGAATATATGCGACTATGATTATGAAATCAAGGGAAGTACGCTTTATATCACTCTGTACCAAACACCAAACGAAAAAAACGAACTTAAGTTGGACGACGATGGATACGTTCGAATAGAGTTTTCGGGATGCAAGTCGGTCAGAAAGCTTTATTACAGAAACGGCGACGACAAGGACTTGATCGATCTCGGCAAATAACTAACAGGAGAATCCGCTATGAAGAAAATCTTACTTATATTAACCGCTTTTATACTTTGCCTCTCGCTTTGCGCTTGCGGCGATAAGGTAGAGCCTATAAACGAGGCTGTCGGATATACCTTTACCGTTCCCGAGGAATGGGAGCTTATCCGTAACGACGGAACCATCGAGCTCCGTTACGACCTCAACGATAGCGACCAAGTCGCGGAATACGCTACCATTACCGCCCTTACCTTCACCTTGGGCAGCGAGCAATCCGACTTCGGCGCGAAGAATTATTGGGACTTTTATAAGACCGACGTCGAAAAGCTCGGCGAATACAAGGAGCTTGATTACGAGGAATTCGAGCTTGACGGCACTCCCGCATTAAAGGTTAAATATTCCTACAAGCCCTTGGAAAAGACCTATATCTCCGAGCAGATAATTTGTTGCCGACTCGGCGAGGTATTTATTATCACCCTTACCTCCCCCGAAGCTAAAAACGGCGACGTAACGACCGCGTTTAAGACAGTAAAAGACACTTTTAAATTCACAAAATAATTTTTTAAAAATAATTCAAAAAAAGTATTGACAAACAAAAACTCTTATGATAGAATACATAGCGTTGCCGATAGTGGTAACGCGAACGGGGGTTTAGCTCAGCTGGGAGAGCATCTGCCTTACAAGCAGAGGGTCACAGGTTCGAGCCCTG
>JAZRLT010000040.1:0-2058 GCA_045646995.1 Eubacteriales bacterium
GACTTCGCCTTAAGCTCGAAGGGCTGTTTCGCGCCGGGGGTAAGAACTAAAGTACCCTCGGCAATAATGGAAGCGGGTATATTAAGCTTCGCGATCTCTTTATAATTATCGATTATATCACTTTCGAAAACGATTTGTACGTTTTTGAAATAAGTACCGTCATTAAGCTCGATAAAACCGAAAGCGTTGGAAGAACGGATAGTTCTTATCCAACCGCCGAGACGGACGGTTTTATCTCCGTAGGATTGCGGATCGGAATAGATATCGCAAATACGTGTTAAGGTTTCTTTTATCGCCATAAGCCGATATACCTCCAATTATAAGTTCCTAATATTATATCACCGCTTCCCTATCTTTGCAAGAACTTTTTCACCTTTTTTCGCGTTAAATTATTGAATATTTTCTACATATATGATAGAATGGCGGTGTAAACCACTCATCTCGCGAGGTATATATGGAATTATACGAATTATTCAATTCCGAAAAGGACTATCTTAAGGGCAAAAAAGCCGTTATTTTCGATATGGACGGAACCTTGATAGACTCTATGCGTTATTGGGCGTTTCCCGAGGCGCACGACTTCGATAAATTCCTCTCTTACGGAGAGTATATGAAGGATAAATACGATACGGTCATCGAGCCGAAGGAAACGAGTCTTCGATTCCTTACCTTTTTGAAAAATAATGCCATTCCCTTCTGTTTCGCAACCGATACCCCGAAATGGATGTCGAAAGGATTTTTTGACCGTCATCCCGAATTCGACGGATTGTTTGAATTTTACATCGACAGCGAGGACGCGGGCGCGTCGAAGCGTCAATCGGGAATAATTTACGAGCTTGCGGCGGAGCGTTTAGGCTTTAAAAAGGAAGAATGCATCGTCTTTGAGGACCACATGCACGCCGTCATCGCCGCTAAAAACGTCGGCTTTGACGTAGTCGGTGTTTACGACGAGGTAAACGCCGAAAACGCGGATATAATCAAAGCAAACACCGTCGATTATATTTTGGATTACGACGATTTAATGAAATAAGAAGATGATTCAAAAGAAAAATCCACCTCGCGGTGGATTTTTTATCGTTTATATAACGGAAAAGCCCTTGGTATCAACAGCGATTGCAGCGGAAAGCAATTTCGCCCTCTCGGCAAGGGATTTTATATACGCGAACTCGCGCAGGGTATGGCAATAATCGCCGCAGGCGCCGACAGCGCAGATACTCGGAACTCCTGCCGCTTGGCTGTACGCCGAATCGGAACCGCCGCCGCTTTCGATCGGCTTCAAGTCGCCGAGTCTGTATTTACGCGAGGTCAAGCGAACCAGCGTAAAAAGCCGTTCGGTATCGCTGTTTCTCAAAAAGGCTTCACGACGGCTGATAAACTCAATCGCCGACGAGGTACCGTCAACAAAGGATTTTTCGGCAACTGCCCTTAAAACCCCTTCCGCCTCATTCATTCCCTTTTCGTCCTTTACGCGGACGTCAACGGTGATTTCGCATTCATCGGGAACGATATTCGGGCGCGTACCGCCCTTTATTATTCCGCAATTATAGGTCGTTGTATCGGGGTCGCTCTTCGTTTCGAGCTCGATTATCTTATAAGCGGCTTCGCGGACGGCGCTTACACCGTTTTGATAATCTATTCCCGAATGGGCGGAAACGCCCTTTATTTTAATTGTCGCGCGGAGGATCCCTTTACGCGAGACCACCGCCTCGCCGTCAACACCGACCTCGCAATTAAAGGCGGCTTTATATCCCGACACGGCGTTACTTATAGTCTCTATTCCCTTTTCACCGCTCAATCGGTTACTGACCTCTTCGTCGGTAGTAAGAAGGAGTCGGAGATTTTTATTATATCCGTTCTCTTGGAGAGCTTTCATCGCAAGAAGCGCTATCGCGATACCGCCCTTACAATCAACGACGCCGGGGCCGTAGATACGGTCGTCATCACGCCTTACTGCAGGAGATCCGAACGAACCGATCGGATGAACCGTGTCGGTATGAGCCATAAAAGCATATCCTTTTTCGGCATCGGGTCGGCTGTCGATAATAAGATAATCACCGC
>JAZRLT010000041.1:0-7333 GCA_045646995.1 Eubacteriales bacterium
TTTTATTTTTTAGGTTTCCAAACTATAACGAGAACAAGAACTGCAACACCGGCGCAAAGGAAAACAACGCCGAGAGTTATCCATAACCAGCCGAGCGAGCCGCCGTCGCGGTCGCCGACGGGAATTTTCACAACGTCGGAGTCGGTTGATTCGTTATCAACCTCGGGCTCGGAGCTGCTGTAAAGAACGTCCTCCGATTCCTCTACCGACGCTTCTATAGATTCCGACGGTTCCTCGGATTCATCGGGAAATTCGACGTTACCGCTGTTTGCTTCAGTCTCGGTAACCACCTTTACGTAACCGCTTCCCGTGCCTTCTTCAAGGTCAATACCTTCGCTGAAAACGAGATAGTCACCCGTCTTAACAGCCTTCGCGAGAACCTTAGCTTCCCAATTAGGGTACTTACCCGCTTCGGTGGGACGGCTCGAGGAAGAATGAACGACAACTAATATCTGACCGTCAGAGAGAGTCATATCAAGTGCAGTACCACCCATAGCGGTACCGTCGGAGGTGACTTTATATATACCGTCGCTAACCTTTTCGGCAGAAAACCAGGTCGCCCATTTACTACCGATACTCATAACGCCTCCGTTAGTTGTAACAACGGTAGAATCCTCACCCGTTATCTGACCGTTAACGTCATCGATCTTGATAATAGAGCCCACGGCGCTTTCGCAGGAAGCATTGCCGTCGCTGTCAATAGTATATTCGGCAAGAGCACAAAGCGAAAAGGAAAGACACAAAAATACAGTAAGTACCAAAGCTAAAAGTTTCTTCATTATACGTTACCTCCGGATATAATATATTTCTCTATCACAGGGATTGCGGCATCGGGAACGGCACCCTTAAGGCTTTTATTGTATTTTATCAACTCCCGCACGTAGGTGGAGCTAATATGGTCCATACCGCTTTCGGCGGGAAGCACGACCGTTTCGGGAGCGCCCAAGCCCTTGTTAATAACAAAGAGGCTTCTCTCGTAGTCAAATTCGCTTCCTGTGCGCACTCCGCGCACGATAACAGGATCATCGTATTTCTTACAAAACTCGGCAAGGAGGCCGTCACAGACCTCGACAGAGGCGTTCTTTATATGAGCCACGCTTACTCTCGCCGTTTCAAAACGGATATCGGCGGGAAGGAAGCCTTTTTTCTCGGTATTGCACGATACTGCGACGACGACTCTATCGAAAAGCTTGCTCGCTCGTTCGATAACGTCTAAGTGACCTACGGTGATGGGATCGAAGGTGCCCGAAATAACCGCGGTTTTCATTATTCGTCATCCTCCTTGTTCACGGGACGCATAATAGTTACGTAGGATTTTCCGTATCGGTAGAGCTTGCAGTTCCATCCGTCAATCGGAGTAGGTATGCCGTCCTTATCAGATTCGGCGACGATTATAGCGTCGTCGGCAAGAACCTCGGAATATTGCAATCTATGAAGAATATCGTCAAGAATTCCTTCAGCGTAAGGCGGATCGAGCAAAACGAGTCCGAATTTCTCTTTGCCGGAAGCACCGCGCAAATATTCCTTCCAATCGGCACAAACAACGCGGCATTGCTTCATAAGCTTTGTCTTCATCGCGTTATCCTTAATAACCTCGCAAGCCGAGCGAGAGGAGTCTATTATAACCGCACGTTCAGCACCGCGTGAAAGCGCCTCGAGCGCCATCTGACCGCAACCGCCGAACAAATCAAGTACGGTCCTGTCCTGAAGCTCGAATTGTATTGCCGAAAATATACCCTCTTTGCAAACCTCTGTCGTAGGGCGGGTATCCTTTCCCTCGAGGGTTCTTAATTTAGTGCCCCTCGCTTTTCCCGTTATTATTCTCATTTTGTTCCTTTCCGAAATAATCGAGTATAGCGTCAGCAACAGGCTCGGTTATACCCTTTACCTCGATTAATTGTTCTTTAGTGGCGTTCTTCAACGCGCTCAACGTACCGAAATGAAGCATAAGCTCGTTCGCCTTCGTGGCGCCGACACCCTTTATTTCGGTAAGACTGCTTTTCTTTACTGCGTTGCGTCGCTTCGCATCCATAAGAGAAAGCGAATAGCGATGAACCTCTTCTTGAATTTTATATATAAACACGAACGCATCTTGACGGGTTATAAGCGATATCTCGCCCTCTCCGTCGGTAAGTGTACGGGTTTTATGGTGTTCGTCCTTTATCATACCGAAAACCTTGATATTTATGCCAAGCTCATAAAGCACCTGACGAACACGGTTGACCTGATTCACGCCGCCGTCGATAAGCATAAGGTCGGGGTATTCCCAACCCGACTCGTCGGGATCGTGAGCAAATCGCCTTCTTATACATTCCTCAAGTGCGGCAAGGTCGTTACCGTCGCTGACAGTACGTACGTTAAAGGAACGGTATTTTTTCTTAGCGAAGCTTCCGTGCTCCAAAACTATCATACCGCAGGTAGTATATTCACCCGCAGAATGGGAAATATCATAGGATTCTATTCTATCGGGGACAATCTCGAGTCCGAGAAGGCTCGCAAGAGAAACGAGAAAATCCTTTTTTCTATCCTCATTGGCGCGCTTATGGAGCAAAAGCTGTTTCGCGTTTTCGCTTGCACGGACGGCAAGCGCACGCATATCGCCGCGTTCGGGGACAATTACCGAAACCTTATATTCCGCTCTTTCGGTAAGCCAGTCGGAGAGAAGCGAGATATCGTTTTCTTCAAGCTCGTAATCGATATAAATACGCTTCGGTATATATCCTCGAAGGTCGTAATAGCGTTGGAACAGCGAAACGAGCGCCGTACTGCTTATAATCTCATCAGCACCGAAGAAAAAGTTCTCGCGGTCAATTATTGCACCGTTACGAACGAAAAGAAGCGAAACAGCGCTACCCAAGTCGTCGGCATAAATACCGATTATATCCGCCTCGACGTTAGGGGCACAAACGATTTGTTGCTTATCGTTAAGCTTCTTTATAGCGTAGATGCAGTCGCGCAATTTCGCGGCAAGCTCGAAATTCAAGCCCTCCGCCGCGGTTTCCATATCCGATTCAAGCTGTGACAACAGCCTTTTGCCGTCACCCTTAAGAAGCGCAGCGGCACGTGAGGTAAGCTCGCGATATTCTTCGGAGGAAACGTTTCCCTTTACACAGGGGGCACAACAACGGCCTATATGATAATTAAGGCATTCTCTTCCCTTTCCGATATCCTTCGGAAAGGATTTACCGCAAGAAGGAAGCGAAAACGCTTTTCCGACAGTCTCCAAGATATTCCTCGCGACGTTATGAGAGGAATAGGGCCCGAAATATTTATCGTTGCCCGAGGTTCGCTTATATACAATAGAAAATTCGGGATACGCGGCGTTAGTCATCTTAATATAAGGATATCCGCCGCCGTCCTTAAGCTTTATGTTATAGCGAGGCTGGAATTGCTTAATAAATTGGTTTTCCTGAATAAGCGCTTCAAGCTCGGTAAGAGTAAAATAAACCTCGAAATCGTTAACCGATTCAACCATACGCTTTGTCTTGCCGCGATGGTCGGAATGGGAGGCAAAATAGCTCGAAACGCGGTTCTTCAAAGCCTTGGATTTACCGACATAAATTATTCTGCCGGATTTATTACGCATTATATATACGCCGGGGGTAGCGGGCAATAATCTTGCTTTTTCGAAAAGCTCTTCGCGAGTCATAGCATACACCTACAAAAAATGCCCTGAACAAAATGCTCAAGGCTTTTTCTATATTATT
This sequence comes from Eubacteriales bacterium, assembly GCA_045646995.1. Lineage (GTDB taxonomy): Bacteria > Bacillota > Clostridia > Oscillospirales > CAG-382 > Coliplasma. The sequence continues at coordinate 3,708 of JAZRLT010000041.1, forward strand.
CGTTAAAGCCGCCGAGAATGAGGGCAACGAGACCGTCCACTGCAGCTTCTTCATCCGCGCCGTCAGCGAGGATAGTAATTATATCGCCCTTCGAAATGCCGAGCGAAAGTACACCCAACAAGCTTTTCGCGTTGGCTCTGCGGTCGCTGTTTTCAACCCAGATAGAGCTACGGTAGGAGTTGGCCTTTTGGATAAAAAATGTGGCAGGTCTTGCATGGAGACCTACTGCATTTTGAATTTCAATATTCTTAGTAGTCATAGTTATACCCCCATGTATCTTTATTATACCAAACGGTTAATACCAAATCAATAGAAAATTAATGGAAGTTTCGCCGAAATACGCAAATCACGCGATATGTTTTTTGTCGATATTATCTATCTCGACCGAATCCAAAGTACAATCGAGAGAAACGGTACCGAAATTTAAAACATATTCGCCGTTAAGATTCAGCTTTTCTCCGTCCGCGGTATAAAATCTGCCGAGTCGTTTATATCCCGAGCAAACAACCGTAAAGGTGGTATTGCCGTCAGAGTCGGTCTTAACCGATTTGAGGGTCGTATTTATCTTAGAGCCGTCGCCGTTACTGTATTTCAAAACGGCATCCTTACCCGCGATAAGGAACGAGGAGCTATCCTCGGGAAGCGATTCGGCAACAACCGAAATTTCCACGGTAGTGATCTCGGGTTGTTCAAAAACCTCGGCAACGGTATCGCGGAAAAACAAAGCGGCAACCGAGCATATTATCGCCACAAAGATAGCGACGTCAAGTACGTTTATCTTCATTTTACGTTTTTGCACAGCCTACACCTCCTGAATGGAATATTGCGGTTTAAAGTAGATATGATACACCGAACCGCACAAGCCCAGAGCGAACCACATAACCGCAAGCACCCTAAGATCCGCGAAGGGGTTAAAGAACAACGAGCACGTCAGCATCATTATTGCCGAAGACGCAACCGCACCGCAGCCTTGTGAAACCTTCGACGTACGGTTAACCGACATACATCCGAACACACGGTAAAAAGCAAGAATCATAGCAATACCGAACAGCACGGTACAAAACGCACCGTTAACATCGGTGAACGCGCTCCAATAGTTGACCGAGCCCTTAAATGCCCCCGCCTCAAGCACGGAATCGTAAAGACTTTTACCTATCGAAAACGAAGCGTCAGAGGAAGTAAGCTTAGAAATAATAGCAAAAGCAGGGCTTAAAACTATCACCGCTCCCAACAAGGCACCTGCAGGAGCCTTATAAGCAAGCATAACGTAAAGGAAGAGGGACACAAGCGCGAGCGCATAGAACGCAAAGCTGTTAATAAGAATCGCGCAAGCAATCACCAATAAAAACGTACGCAATTCACGGCGCTTTCTTCCTCCCTCGGCGCAAAGCGAGAAGGAAAACGGAAGCGTAGCGACAGCCATAACGATAAGCATTTCGGGAGAAAGTATATTTTCGGCAAAGAAATATGCCGCCATACGGAAATTCCCGTTGGGAATATACATCGCATATTCTCCGAGAATATACAGTGTCATACCGATTCGCAAGCCTGCGGTAAGCGAATTGAAGGTATGGAAAAGCAATCGCTCCGAACGCACAAGATTACGTGCGAGGAAATACAACGAAACAAACGCAAGAATATAAATCTCGCCCTTATTCAAACCGCCGTCGGAGGCGACACCCGACAAAAGCATAACGGCAAAAAGTATCAAAACCAACGCATCGGCACTTCCGAAGCGCATATTTCTCTTTAATCTCAAGCACTTAAAAAGATACGACGCAAGAGATGTAATCGCCAAAGCCGCAGTCCATCCGACGGGAACGAAGGACGCCGTAAAAACGACCGTCATCAATCCGAACTCCGGAATATTCATAACTGCAACAAACATCAAAAAGACGACGCATCCGGCGATGACGACAAACGGCGAATAAAACAACGTCAGTATTCCGAACAGCGAGCCCAAAAGAAAACCGACGCTCGCGGCGGTGCGCGACGAAGTTTTTTTAGACGGCGCCAAGGAAGAATCGTTAACTCCTAAACACGAGGTAATAAGTGTTCCTACGCTTCGGCTTGTTCCGATAGAAGAAAGTATACTTTTATCGCCGAACACGGTAAGGATAAGTCCTACAAAAAACGATATTGCCGCAAAAATAATATCATCAGTATCAGCCGCGCCTATCGAAAGACCCATATAATGCTTCGCCAAAAACATAGCGGCGGCATATATACCAAACGTTAAAAGAAAAATACCAACACTACGCAAGGACGCATTCAAGGCGGCAAGTCGAAATTCCTTAAGCTTTCGGAAAATCGCCACGCGCTCGAATACCAATGAAAACGAATTGCGTATCGGTTGGGTAATATTCTTACGCAGTTCGGTTTTTTCAAACAATGGACCGGTTATTTTCTTCCGCGCGAAATCGTCAACCTTTTTGACCGAATTAAACACGGGAGACGCAAATCCGGTTTCAAAAAACCGAACCACGTGAGAGGAAACAAAGCGAGTCGCCGACAAAACAAGGCTCTCGTTTACGAGCCTTTTCATTTTGCCCTTCCTATTAGTTTTTCTCCTCGCTCTGTTCATCACATTTCTCCAAAAGATCCGGACGCTTTTTCTCGGTACGGATCAAACTTTGTTCTTCCTTCCAGCGGCGCTGCTTGGCGTGATCGCCGTTTATAAGCACCTCCGGAACCTCAAGGCCCTCGAAAACACGCGGTCTCGTATATTGAGCGTGCTCGAGAAGACCGTTTTGCAAGCTTTCCTCGGAATAGCATTCCGACGACGGCAAAACTCCGTCGATAAGACGTGAAACACAATCGACAACTATCGCCGCGGGAAGCTCTCCTCCCGTAAGAACGTAGTTACCGACCGACAATTCCTCGTCCACCTCAAGCTCGATAATACGCTCGTCTATTCCCTCGTAATGTCCGCAAAGAAGGATAAGATTATCGTATTTGGTGAGCTCTTCCGCCTTTTTCTGGGTCAAAAGCGAGCCTTGAGGGGACATATAGATAACCCTCGACGTACCCGTAAGACGCGATTTTACCGCGCGGATACAATCAACGACGGGTTGACACATCATAACCATACCGTAACCGCCGCCGTAAGGCGAATCGTCAACGCGTCTATGCTTATCCAGCGTATAGTCGCGTATATCGGTACAGGTGATATTTATCAATCCCTTGTCCGAAGCTCTCCCCAAGATACTCGACGAAAATATCGGTTCCAAGGAACGGGGAAAAAGCGTAAGTACCTCAAAGTTCATCCTTACGCCTCCAAACCGTCAATAAGACGGACTATTATCCCGTTTTCGGGGTCTGCGCTGACGACAAATTCGTCAACGGCGGGTATGATATAATTCTTTTCGCCCTCGATAAAATAGATATTCGAGGCAACGCCCTCTTCGATACGCTTAAGAACACCTATTACGGCATCCGTCGCCTCGTCCTTTACGGAAACACCGATAAGGTCGTCGTTATAATACACACCCTCGGGAAGAACGATATCCTCCCTATCAAAATACACAGTTCTGCCGGTGAGAGCAGCCGCGGTGTTGCGGTCCTCATATCCGACGAAAATTACTGTTCCAACGGTTTCGCGGAAGGCCTTAACCTCCAAAGGACGT
>JAZRLT010000042.1:0-1550 GCA_045646995.1 Eubacteriales bacterium
GGGGGGCGCGCAACGTACCGCCGATAAAGGCACACATTCCGAGCAAGACGAACGCCGACGACATTTCGGCGGGAAGCCCGATAGCAACAAGTAATTTGGAAATCAGCGCCGCAACAAGAGCGCCTATCGCAAGCGTAGGAATAAATATACCGCCCGTCGCACCGCTATCCGTCACGAAAAGCATCATTGCAAGACGTACTGTAACCAAGATAACGAGCAACCAAACGGAAGGCGAATTAAACGCCGATTCGATAATAACGTCGTGACCGCTGTAAACCGCGTCGGAAAAGGTAAAGCAAAGAATACCGGTTATTACAAAGAACAAAATGAGCTTTACGGGAGCATTTAATATTCTTCCGAAGCGCTTTGTCATCTTACCGAAAACCGATATGGATATATCGAAAATTCCGACTGCAAGCGCAATTATAACGCCCATTAAGAAGAGATATCCCACGTAGCCGAGCTTCATCGAGCCTATCGGTTCAATATGAAGCAAAGCCGCGTCCATACCGAAAAACGAGCACAAAAGGCGGTTTATATACGTCGCCGAAACGACCGACACCGATACGGTAAGAACGAGCATCGGAGTAAATCTTTTATGGATTTCCTCGAGCGCGAAAAGTATTCCCGAAAGCGGTGCTCCCGTAGCAACGGCAAAGCCCGCGCCCGCACCGCCTGTCATTATATAACGGTTCCAAGTCGTTTTATTTTTCGAAATGCTTCCGCACATACATCCGACCGACGTACCCATAAGCACGGCGGGACCCTCGCTTCCGACGGGAACTCCGCAAAGAAAGCTTATCATACTTCCGAAAAAGGTTCCGACGAGGGTTTTTAGCCAACGGAAGGAAAGCACGCCTCGGAGAACGCCCTCGCTTCGCGGAATACCGCCGCCTTTGCACTCGGGTATTTTCTTATGGAGAAGCGCCATAAGCGCACCGAAGCCAATAAGAGAAGCAAATATAATCGCCGTATATAACGGAGAGCCCTTCGCCCACTCGTAAGCGACGAGCGAAAAGTGCTCCATACGCTTTGCCGCAAGCTTGAATAAAAATATCAGCAATCCCGTCGCGCCGCCGCATACCGTTCCGTAAAAAAGACAGGGCGCAACGTTTAAAAGATACTCTTTGTATTTTTTCAAAACTATACCTTCTTTTATTTCTGATTTCGACCACCGATTATATCACGCGCATTTTCTAAAATCAATGTATAAAATATATAAAAATAGTCGGCACCTACATCCAAAAAGGTAGGCATATCCTTCGACTCGCGTTCGCTCGCTCAGGATGATAGGTGTATGATAGGTGTATGTTATGTGTTATTGTGCCAAGCGCTCGGGTCTGTTCTATTTGGCATAGCGGCGCAGACCGCAAAAAGACCAATATTAATTAAGAGTTCTCAAGGAAAGAAAACGGAGGTTCGACTCTGTTTTCTCGATTTCTATGTCTTTTTGCTATGAAAAATCATCACCTCTCGCAGTAGTGCGGGGTTGAAGTGAGGGATGACAGCGTTTTTTAAAAGAAAAACGAAACAATTAAAATCGTAGGGAC
>JAZRLT010000043.1:0-3015 GCA_045646995.1 Eubacteriales bacterium
ATTTTATGCGCCGCGAGCAGCGTTTACGCAAACAACATTATAAAACAAATGAAAGGAAAAAAGGATGATATTGACGGCGGCGAGGGCTCTGGCGAGGATAATAGCGCTTTACGCTGAGGTCATATATTCCCTTATTTATGAGCCTTGAATATTTTCGACGAGGTTTTAACGTTAATACTTTCCTCGGCAGGACTTTCGGGAAGCATAATCGCATTTATCGTCACCGCCTCTATAAAAAAGGCCCGCGAGGACGCGGAAAGAAAGCGCAGGGAGCGGCTTCGTCTCGAGATATTACGGTTAGAGGGCGAGGAAAAGCTTTCTAAAGCTCTGTTCGCGCTTATGCGGTATTCGAGAGGTATCGGAAGCGAGGAGGAATTGGACGAAGCCGAGCGCGCATACAGCGAGTATCTCGAAAAGAGCAGTAAGGCTAAAAATGAAATAATCGGAGCAAGCGCGTTCGATTGACCGATACAAAAATCGGGACAAGGCAAAAAATATATGCCGAGTCCCGATTTATTTTTGTTGCAAATGGACAAACGATATGTTATTATAAGAACAGATGCTATCGGAGGTGATTATATGAACGAGGAATGGGTCTACGTTGACAAAAACAAACCGCAACGACCCCCTATGAGCGAGAAAACCAAAAAGAAGCTGATATTTATCCTTTGTGCCGTTATCGGTGTTCTTATCGCCGTCGGCGGAATATATTTATGGAACACCTTTTCTACCGGCTCTGACACGCCTCAGGAAGCGGTAAGGGATTATCTTACGGCATCGCTCGTATACGATATCGACGATATGATAAGATACTCCTCCGACTACAACAAAACCGTACTCTACGGAAATCAGCCAACGAGCGACGAGCTTTTAAGAGCATATCTTAAAAAGGCGTACGAGGGCAAGGAATCGCCCTATACCGAAAGCGACATCAAGGTACAGCTTGTCGCCTCGCTCGAATATAATATCGGCGAATCGAAATACGACGAAATAATGAAAAAATACAAACAAAAGGACTCTGACGCCGAGGATAATATCGATACTGTTGCTATCGTCGAGATAATTCTGACCAAGGGCAACAGTCAATCTACCTCGAAATATCTTACGGTAAAGAGCGACGGAAGGTGGTATTACGCTTATGCGGGCGCTTAGAACTATTTTATTGATCCTCTTATCCTGTCTTATACTTGCGGCTTGCGCGAGTAACGAAAACGAAAGCAGTACGTCGAACTCAAGCGAAGTAATCGACGACGGAACTATCAAAGGAGACGGCTATACTATGAAAAAAATCGATACCGAATACGGTTACACTCTCGAGCTCGATTTCGAGGAAAAGGAATACAGACAGAATTACCAGCCCTTCAAGAATAATTTCTACACCGGCAAGAAGACGATCAATATGGACGGCGGTTTTTATTCAAAGCGCGCCCTTATCGAATACACCAAGCGCGAGGGCGGTACTTATATTTACAGCAACAACCCCGAAATGCTCGCTCCCGAGGATATCGGTCAGGCTATCCTTCGCACTACGGACCTCACGGGCGACTGCATCTTCACCTACGAGCATTCCAACCACACGGGCGTACCCGTTTATTTCGGTTATCAGCTCCTTAACGAGGGCGATACCGACGTTACCGTTACCGTAACCAACCTCGGTTTTCAGGAGAACGGCGAATGGCTCGGTCAGCGCTCTTGGAGCGATTATTTCAACTACAAGTTCGAGCTTCCCGATGATTACTTCAACGCAAACGGCACCGTAAACCCGATTTACGTCGGCTGTGACTATATCGACTACAATCCGAAGGTAAGACGTCCCGAGACCTATACCATTCCCGCGGGCGAATACATCTACGTGCTTGGCGGAACAAGCAAAGACGCGTATAAAAACGCTAACGTTTTCGGTTCTGCGAACATTTACATCCACAAGGGTAAATGCTCTAACGGTGTTGTTAAATTCAACGTTTCGGGCGGCAACGTAACCGGCACCTTCTACGTTTACACCGACCCCGCTCAGGTTCAGGCAAAGCCCGCCGAGCAGGGATTCATTACCGAACGCTACAACAGCGCTACGGGCAAGCTTACCGATTACAGCAAGCAGTACAAGGGCGTTGACCCCACCGCAGGTCTTATCGAATCGAACATCACCTTCGTCGTTGATGAAAAGACCGCAAAGGGCAAAATGCCTGTTGCATACAATAAGTATTGGGACCCGAAATACGCGTCGAAGAACACCCCCTACGCCGAATATACCCTCGAATCCAAGGCGATAGTAAGCGATTGGTGGATGACGTCTCTCAACCCGAACGGCGTTGATATGGCTATCGGTACCGATATGATGATATTCCAAAATATCGACACCGACGGCAACCCCATAGTTATCGACACCGAGCACGCCGACAACAGCGGTGAGCCCGCAAACATCGGTAACTGGATGGTTCAATATACCGACAACTTCACTCTCGTCAACGCAGGTAATACCGACCGCACCTTCACCTTCTTTAAGCGCGGCAGCGGTATGCTCTTCACTATGGTACGCGACGACTCGGGCAACATTATCGAGGCGAACGCGCTCTGCCAGCCTTACAGCTTCGCAAGCCTTAACGACGTCTTCGCAGGTGTTGATAAGTCGCTTCTTATGAATAAGAACGGCAGATGGTGGTTCAAGGTCGCAGACGGCAGACCCTATTGCGACGTATACGACGAAAGAAGCCAATGCTATCAGATAACCGTTCCCGCGATGAGCGTCGAGCGTATCAGTATCGACTACGTTATCCTCGGCAACTCTAACGGCGGTATTCGTCATTGGGTCGAGTTGGATTAAACATTGTGTCTAATGACACAATGCAATGAATTGCCCGTTGGGCATGAATTGATATTTTGCTTCGCAAAATTCATAAATTGCACTCATAGTGCATGAATTGCCTTCGGCATTAAACAAGGGGCGATTTAATTAATGAAATCGTTAGATTTCAAATCATGAAGCCACAAGGCTTCAATTCATGACGGCTTGCCGTC
>JAZRLT010000044.1:0-11897 GCA_045646995.1 Eubacteriales bacterium
GCTGGCAAACGGAGAAAACGGAGAGACCCCCTTGCTTATCGAGGAAACCATGCCGATCGTGGCGGGCGTTGCGGTCGTATGCAAGGGCGCGAGTTTCGATACGCAATATAAAATAATCGAGCTTGTATGCGCTCTTTTCGACATCGAAAGTAACCGAATATGCGTCCAAACGTAGATTATAAACAATACATAATTATCACATACAACGGAGGATATCTATGAAGCTCAAAGAAAAGCTCAGTCAAGCAAAGGACAAAATCAAGAAAATCGAATGGAAAAATATCGTCGCAACCAAAGCCTTCATAACCGTAGGATGCGTCGTGCTTATCTGTGTCGCGGTATTTGTAAGCACACTTGTAAGCCCCGCTCCCGATAACGCGGTTGACGGCAACGGAGAGGATCGCGTGCTCGGTAATACCGTTCTCGTCGATGCCGAGACCAAAAACGAAGCCGCCGACACCGAAGCGGACGCCGATGCAAACGCAAACCCCGAGACCGCCGATGATTTCTTCGCCATGGCAATCATCAACAGAACCCAGGTAAGAGATTCCGCGTTAGAGGTCTTGAGAGAGATCGCCGCCAATCCCGACACTCTTCCCGATGCTAAAGAAGACGCGCTTTCGTCTATTTCAGCTATCGCCGACGATATGACCGCCGAGGCTAATATCGAAACCCTCGTACGCGCAAAGGGCATTGAGGAATGCGTCGCCGTTATCAGCGGTGCGTCCTGCTCGGTTATCGTAAACACAAGCGGTCTCAACGCCGAGGAGCTTACCCAGATAACCGATATAGTGTACGAGCAAACAGGAATTTCCGTCGCTAATATCACCGTCGTCGAAGCGAAAAAACAGGGCTGAATATAAAACAAACATAAAAAAGGAACTGTAAAAGGCTACTTCTCATAAGGATAATAAAACACCGACGGATTTTAACAATCCGCCGGTGTTTTTACTATTCGATAAACAAGAATTTATCTTACTCTTTTTTCTCAAGTTCGTTTATGCGTTCTTCTAAAGTTTTAACTCTCTTCTCAAGACTCGTTACAACTTCGTTGAATACAAACACAAAGAACGACAAAACAAATGCAACACCCACCTCAATCAAGATGGGGTCGCCGCTTTCAAATAACTTCCAGCCTCCAAAAAAGACAAATAAATATATCACAATAAGGCAAAGAAGAAATACCCCAGCCCACCTTAAAAGTAACTTGATTTTATCTTTCATTAGTCTACCTCGCTGTAAATTCTTATTTATCAAACTGATTCGGAGAAGAACCAGCATCGCATTTGCAAGTACAAATGCTTTATTGGGCTATGCCCAAACCCATTTTATCATAACAGTTTATATTATTCAAGTTTTATTCGCCAAACTCGGCGTAGCCGAATACCACTATGCGAAGCATAATAAAACTGCGAAGGAATATCACTCGCCGTAAGTATTTACGGCGAATAAAACTGCGAGACTTCCTTATGAGAAGTCTCGCAAAACAGTTCCTTTTCTTTTTAAATCTTATTCTTTACGCGCTTTGCTATGAACGAAACGAGCATTCCGATTCCGTAAACTATAAAGAACACGAAGGTCCATATAACGAGCATACTTACCCAAGCGGTAGCGTTTGCCTGAGCACTCGCGGTGGTATGAACTATATAGGTACAAGCCATCGCGGCAACGTAATTCACGATAATATGGATAGATCGTTTCGCGGTATCCGACATTTTCGTATTAAAGATAAGATACGAAAATCCGAAAACGAGCGCAAACACGGCAAAAGCGCCGTCCGCCTTAACAAGACGCGTCGCAAATTCATTGATACCGCTCGTATCAATAGTGTTATCGGCGATAGCGTTCGCACTTTCTGCCGCCAATTTAGTGCCTAACGAAAGAATCGCGGTCCAAGCAAAGCTTAAAAACGCGTACATTCCGAAGAATCTCGTAAAACACTTTAACACAGGGAGCTTTTTATTTTCCATATTAATTATTTACGAACAAAGGAAGCGGTCTTTTCGGTAAGACCCGAGGGATCGATAGATGCGGTCATAACGCATTCGATCTTATAGGTTTCGCAGATCTTAGCTACGTTAACTGCGCATTCCTCGAAAGCCGCAACGTCGTCGTTACAGATCTTAAGAGCGCTGTCAACGAACAATTCGGTAATATCATAGTTGCAAGCAACCATACCGCAAATAAAGCCGTAAAGCTTGTCTGCGCTGTCGATGCCGTATTCCTGAGCGTCAACGAGACGCGCGCGGGTAGAAATATCATAATTAAGTTTTCTGCCGTATTCGATACAGATAACCACGCCTTTAGTTTCGTTAGAAGCTCTATTTACTTCTTCGATAATAGCCTTGGTCTTACCGGTACCTTTTACTCCAACAATAAGTTGCATAATTTACTCCGTTCTTCCGGCGTTTTGGATTTTTTAAGACCGTATCGCCTGCGCCGGCTCGGCGGACACGGTATTGATTAACTTATTTTAATATATTTCAACCAAAAAATCAATAGTTTATTATAACGAATTGTACACTTTTTTCACTAAATAGCGCTGATTTTTTTCAAAAGCTCTTCTTTTCCGTCCTCATAACCGGGTTTTCCGAGGAGCGCGAACATATTTTTCTTGTATGCTTCAACGCCGGGCTGGTCAAAGGGGTTAACCTCGAGCACGTATCCCGAGATAGCGCAGGAGGCGAAGAAGAAATAAATAAGCTCGCCGAGAGAATATTCATCCTTGCCGCCGAAATCGATTATCGCGCTTTCGGTACCGCCGTCGCGGTGAGCAAGAAGAGTACCCATCATAGCCTTATCGTTAATTTCGTCCATGGTTACGCCCGCGAGGAAGTTAAGACCGTCGCCGTCGTCGGCATCAAAGGGGATAACGGGCGAAGCCTTTTCGTCCGCGATAGGACGGACGATGGTTTCGAAAAGTATAGGCGAGCCGTCCTGAACGAACTGACCTAATGAGTGAAGGTCGCTGCTGTAAATTACGGACGCGGGGAAAAGACCCTTTTTATCCTTACCCTCGCTTTCGCCGAGAAGCTGCTTGAACCATTCGCCCATAAAGCGGAAATCGGGGTCGTAACTTACCAAAAGCTCGTTCGTCTTTCCCTTTTCGAGCATTATATTTCTCAAAACCGCGTATTTATAAGCCGCGCTGTCAAAGCCCTTTTCGAAGATCTCCTCGCGCTGGGCAACGGCACCGTCCAAAAGCTTGTCGGTATCAACCCCTGCGACAGCCGCAGGAAGAAGACCAACCGCGGTAAGAACCGAGAATCTTCCGCCGACGTCATCGGGAACCACGAAGCATTCATATCCCTCCTGCTTAGCGAGCGAAAGGAGCGCGCCTCTGTTTGCGTCGGTCGTAGCGACAATACGGGTTGCCGCCTCTTCCCTGCCGTAGCGCTTTTCCATATATTCACGAAGAATACGGAAGGCAACCGCGCTTTCGGTAGTGGTTCCGGATTTACTTATAACGTTAAGACTTACGCGCTTACCCTCGCAAAGCTTCAAAACCGCGTTAAGCTCACAGCCCGAGAAGGAGTTACCGAGGAAGTATACCTCGGGGCTTCCGTCATTTAACTGATTATGATAGGGTGTCTTTAAATATTCGATAACCGCTCTCGCTCCGAGATAGGAGCCGCCGATACCGACAACGATAAGAACGTCGCTGTTTTCGCGGATTCGCTCGGCACAAGCCTTTATGCGCTTATGCTCCTCGTTATCCTTACGGATTCCTAGATCGCGCCAACCGAGGAAGTCGCTTCCCTTACCGTTCTTGTTACGGAAGAAGCCGTCCGCAGCGGCGAGTTTTTCTCCGAAAGCGGAAAAATCCGATTCGTTAACACTTTCGATCTGTTTGTACCTGAAGTTTACCATAAATTTTATCCTTGTTTCTAATTTAATGCCGTTTTATTCTATATTGAGTTTCGTAATCGAAAAATCGGTTTGTGTCAACAACCCAACCATAAGGTCGATATGAAGCGTACCCACTTCGGGGTCGATCACCCAACGCTGAACGTGAGGGGTATCGGCATGGCGGAGGGTTATTTTTATTTTTCCGTCAACAAGCTCGTAAGTCGCAAATATGCTTAGACGTTCAAGAGTTCCTAACGCAGGGTCTAAATTGATTATCATAGGCGAGAGGAACTTAAGCATAACGTGGTTAAGCATAAATTCACCGTTACCGCAGATGAGTTCCTTTTTACCGTAATCGGTGTCGAGAACGAGATGCAAAAGCTTTTCGCCGTAAACGCGAACGGTTTTAAGACCGATAACGTTTTCGCCCACCTCAAAAGAAAGGTCGTCGTTAAATCCGTTTTCGTTCTTTTCGGTCTTATACGTTTCTTTACAGCATTTTTCAAGGCTTTCTATACTTCCGCCTTCGCCGTAAAGATTATCAAGAAGCTCATAAATATACGTAAATCCGAGATTCATATCGGCAGTTTCGGACTGAAGAATAACCGCGGTATCGGATTCGGGGAATATCATACAAGCCTGACCGAAAGCGCCGTCACCGCGATAGCCGCTGCGCTCATTCATCCAGAACTGATATCCGTAGCCTGCGCCCCAATCACCGCCGCCGCTGTTGCTGTTATCGGCGTGAGCCGCAGTCGCAAGTGCGAGATATTCCTCGCTTACGATACGCGTTCCGTTATAAACACCTTTGTTTTTGAGCATAATCGCAAACTTTACGAGATCGTCGCTCGAAAGGTAAAGTCCCGTACCGCCCAAGGTCTGACCGTCGCGGCATTCCGCCCAGCGCGGCTTTTCGATTCCCATAACCGAGAACATTCTCTCATATAAAAAGTCGGTAAGCTTTTTGCCCGTGACCCTTTCGACCGCCGCCGCACAAATGCAGGTGGCTCCCGTGTTATAAACGAAGGTCTTGCCGGATTCATACTTCAAGGGCTGCTCGAAAAACGCCTTTATAGAATCCTCTGCCCACCGCATGGTATAAAGAACGCATTCCTCGTGACCGCTTTGCATAGAAAGAAGGTCGGACAGCGTCATTTCTTTAAGACTTTCCGAAACCGTTTCGGGCATTTTATCCGAAAACAGCTCGTACATCTTAGTTTCGGGGGTAAGCAGACCGTCGTCCATACATATACCGCACGCGACAGAGGTATAGGATTTGGAAAGCGAATACAAAAGCGATTTCATATTCGTATCGTAGGGAGAAAGCGCAAGGCGTACAATGACCTCGTTTCCCTTTATAATCTGAAGCGCGCGGACGTTATTTCGGTTGGCGCAAGCCTTACGCACGTAAGACTCAACCGCTGAAGCATTGACGCTTTTATGAAGATAAACCGTCATAATATCTCCTTTTATACGTTCGGAAGGCTTCCGTGCAATTCGCGGAAGCCAACCCGTTTTGTTCTTTATTATTCCATTTCTCCGAGGTAGATATCGTTCTTCTTGCCGAGGAAATGACGCTTTATAATTCCGCGTAATTCGGCGGGATGAAGCTCCTCGTGGGTGATATTATCGATAGAAAGCCATTTTGTACCGACCTGATTAGCGTCGTACTCGAGCTTATCGAGCTCCGCTTCGCCGACGGTATCACAAATAAACATAAACTCGATTCTATGGCTCTCCTCCTTAAACGCCTCACGGATAAAGAGAAGGCTTTTTGCTTCGACGTTATAGCCCGTTTCCTCCTTGACCTCGCGCTTGAGCGCATCGATCATAAGCTCGTCGGGCCTTTGCTTTCCGCCGGGAAGAGTATAATATTCGTTACCGTTTTCATCACGCATTTTTACGGTAAGAAGGCGGGTTCCGTCAATGATGATTGCTTTAATGGAATTGTTGATAATCATAGCTGTGTTTCTCCGGATTGCTGAATGTTTGTGCTTTATTTATCTGTATCGCCGTTTTTAACGACGGTTACCGACATTTTCATTTCGGTCACGTTATAGTGTATCGCGATTATTCTATCGCCGAATATTGCCGAGCGGGGATATTTATCGCTCGAAAATTTTATTCCGCATTGTTCCTCGATTAACAAGGTATAGGCGTTTACCTGTTCACCCGTGACCTCGGAAAAATACGCGGAAACGCTCGTTTCGTTCCCTTTTACAGACTTCGCCGTATCGGAAGCGGGAGAGAATTCGGGAATCCCCTCGGTAATGCCCTCGCCCCATTTCATATCGGCAAATCCGCCCTCGCTTACCTCCGGCTCGTCAGAGCCGACTGCGAAAAATACCGCAGAAACGGCAAGCGCGACAACCAAAGCGACGGCAATCGTACCGACCGCCCACGCAATTATAGGTTTTGTCTTGATAAATTCGGTTATCTTATTTTTCATTTAAAACTTTTCCTGACGCCATTTTACTATAAACAAAGCCGCCGCGCCCGCAACAGATACGAGCGAAATGATGATTATAACGATAACAGTATTTGCGTTTCCGTTGCCGTCATCACCCGATATTTGGCTGTTATCTCCGACAGACACGTTATCTCCGACGCTTACGTCGGATTCGTCATCCTCGGGGATCTCCTTGATACAGATAAGTGTGGGTTGGTTGTTGTAATCGTACTTCGCCGAGTATCCCGTGGCAGATGCCGCCAAGGCATCGGAAACGTTCGAGAAGGAATATCCGTCAAAGGTGCGAAGCGCAGCATAACCGTTAATGAAGGTGTTTCCGAGATTAAAGGCAATCTTGGAGCCGTTCGGCATATTTTCGGTGATATTTATAGCGAATGCCTTATAGATCGTTCCGACGCCGTCCTGCTCGGTGATCGCCATACCGAGCTTAGTATAAAGCTCGCCGCTTCTAAGTTCGGTGACGTTTATCATCAAAATCTCGCTCGTTCCGCTGAATACGCCGCCGTAGGGAACGTAAATGATTCCCGCGTCGCCGACAAATTCAACGAACTTGCCCGAAGTCTTGTCGAGAGTCGCGATTTTTGCGAGAACCTCACGTTTGACGGGACGGTTTCCGCTTACGTCGATAGTAATAACTTCTGCGTTCCAATTTACTCCGTCAACACCGATAGCGGTCGACATATCTATCTCGACGTCACTCTTAAAGTATACGTCGACGGTAGTATCTGCGGTAATACCGCTTATGGTATAAGAATTATTGTCAAGCGTAACCTCGACACCGCCAACCAGCACACGGTCTATTTCATAACCCTCGTCGGGCTTTACGGAAAAGATAAGTCCCTGACCCTCGGCAACGTCGATCTGACCGCCGGTACCGCCGTAAATGGTCTGGACGCCGACGGTAAGGCTACCGCCGTTGTGAACGTTAAGCTTTACAGAGTAGGTGGGAACTGTAATCGCCGAAGCCTTGAATCTCACCGAAACGGTGGTCTCGCCGCCGGGAGTGAAATAATAAATACCGTTCAACTCGTCTTTGCGAGGCTCGGAAATTTCAGCACCGCCGACAAGCTCATAATTAAGCGCAGGAGTGACCTTGAAGGTGTATTGTTCGTTTTTGTTTAAGTAATAGGTTCTTACGCCGCTTCCGCTCGCATTGTTGTTTTGGGCTATTCCGACAACCGCGCCGCCCTTCATTATATCGATCGAGCCGGGACCGTTAAGAGTAAATTTTACGGGAACGACTCCGTATCCGAAAACAACGACGTTTGTTTCATAATTAAGAGTAAACGTAGCGGTATTACCGGTAAGAGAAGCCTTTTCGTTATTGACGGTAAGGAAAGCATCGTCGGAATTTTCAACGTTCACCTTGAAATCAACGGCGACCTCGTCGCCGAGTTTAAATTCGTAGGTGCTGTGGTCAACGGTCTCGCCGTTAACCGAAACCGAAAAGTCTATCGCGCTATTATCCTTGCCGAAGCCGCTTACCGAAAGAGCAGCGGCAGGCATATCGCCGTATTTGAAAACGATAGTGTTATTGTCAGCAGCGGTGAAGGAATACGAGGTTCCCGCGGTGTCCTTCTTTTTACCGTTATGCAAAAGGAACGCCTTTGCAGGGTCGAAATCGCCCTCTACGTTAAAGGTTAT
The DNA here is from genome assembly GCA_045646995.1 of Eubacteriales bacterium. Taxonomy (GTDB): domain Bacteria; phylum Bacillota; class Clostridia; order Oscillospirales; family CAG-382; genus Coliplasma. The sequence goes on from JAZRLT010000044.1 coordinate 7,964, forward strand.
CTTTACGGTATCGCCCGCGTAAAATACAGGATTTTTAGCGTCAACCTCGACGTCGTTAACAAAAACGGCGTAGGTAATATTACCGGAATCGACGGTCAATTTCGCGGGTGTGGGTTCGACGGTAAGGTCGTAATTGAACACGACGGTGTTTCCGCCCTTTTTAATATTAAAGCTGTATTCCGCAGCGGGAGTCACCGACTCGCCGTTTACGGTAAGAGTAGCTTTAGACTCATCGAAATCTTCGACAAGGAATTTTACCGTTACGGCATCGCCCTCGGAGAATTCGGCAACGGAAAGATCGTCTATTTTGAGTCCGTCTTTACCGTAAGCCTCAAATCCTACGTTACTTTCCACGCTTAAGGTATTTTTAACGGCGGTAGTAGACTCGGTCACAACGCGAAGGGTATATACCGAGCCGAGCGCGGGATTGAAGCTTCCGGAGAAATCCGCATCGCTCGCATCGAGCGCGATCGATTCGTCCGACTCGAAATAAGCGGCAACGATCTTATATCCCTCGGCAGCAACGACACGGATATCAAGCTGGGTATCGTTCTCCCAACCCGTATAGCTGTCGGCGGAAACCGCAATGTCGTTGAAATATGCGACAAAGCTTTCTCTGCCCACGCCGTCACAAACGATATTGACGGTAAAGGTATCGTTATCGGGCGCGCCCGAGCTCTCCTCGGCAATCGCGCAAACCGAAATTATAGGTAAAATCATAAGCGTTGCGAGAAGCAACGATATTAATCGAATTCTTTTCATAATTCCTCCGCGGAAAATAATTATTGATGATTGACAAGATTAATTCAATCTGTTATACTTCTTCAAGAATACATTATAATGAAAATTACGAAGAATGCAATAGTTCTTCGGAAACAGTAAGTAAATTTTTTCACCGAAAGGAATACATAATATGGCAGAAAAGAAGTTCGTTGAGGAAATCACCTCTATGGAGGATGATTTTGCTCAATGGTATACCGATATCGTTAAAAAAGCCGAGCTTATCGAATACACCTCGGTAAAGGGCTGTCTCGTTATCCGTCCCTACGCTTACGCTATTTGGGAAAATATCCAGAGAATCCTCGATACCGAGTTCAAGCGTTTGGGCCACGAAAACGTTTGTATGCCTATGTTTATCCCCGAAAGCCTTCTCCAAAAGGAAAAGGACCACGTAGAGGGCTTCGCTCCCGAGGTTGCTTGGGTAACCATGGGCGGAAGCGAGCCTCTTGAGGACAGACTTTGCGTTCGTCCCACGAGCGAAACGCTTTTCTGTGAGCACTACGCCAACATCATCCATTCCTACCGTGACCTTCCCAAGCTTTACAACCAGTGGGTAAGCGTTGTACGTTGGGAAAAGACGACCCGCCCCTTCCTTCGTACCCGTGAATTCCTCTGGCAGGAGGGTCACACCATTCACGCTACCGCCGAGGAAGCAATCATCGAAACCGAGCAGATGCTTAACGTATATGCGGATTTCTGCGAAAAGAGTCTTGCTATCCCCGTTATCAAGGGTAAAAAGACCGAAAGCGACAAATTCGCGGGCGCCGAAGCGACCTACGCTATCGAGGCTCTTATGCACGACGGTAAAGCGCTTCAGGCAGGTACCTCCCACTATTTCGGCGACGGCTTTGCGAAAGCGTTTGACATCACCTACACCAACAAGGAAAATAAAAAGGTTCATCCCTACCAGACATCTTGGGGCGTAACCACCCGTCTTATCGGTGCAATTATTATGACCCACGGCGATGACAGAGGACTTGTTCTTCCTCCCGCTGTTGCTCCCGTTCAGGCGGTAATCATTCCTATCGCTCAGCATAAGGAAGGCGTTCTCGACCGTTGCGCGGCTCTTAAGGAAGAGCTTCTCGCGGCAGGTATCCGTGTGAAGTGCGACGACAGCGATATGAGCGCAGGCTGGAAGTTCTCGGAATACGAAATGAAGGGCGTTCCCGTTCGTATCGAGCTCGGTCCGCGCGATATCGAAGCAGGCAACTGCGTTCTCGTTTCCCGTGTCACCGGTGAAAAGACGGTCGTTTCGCTTGAAAATATCGGCGAAACCGTCAAAGCCGCTCTCGAAAACGCTCACAAGGATATGTTCGAAAAGGCTCTTAAAAACCGCGCAGAGCATACCTACGAGGCAGACTCCATCGACGAAATCAAGCAGGCTCTCGCAGAAAAGGGCGACGGATTTGTATTCGCTCCTTGGTGCGGCGAGGAAGAATGCGAGGACGAGGTCAAGGCTCAGACCGGCGTAGGCTCGAGATGTATCTTCGACGGCGTCAACTTCGAAGGCAAGAAGTGTGTTTGCTGCGGCAAGGAAGCCAAATTCGGCGTAGTTTGGGCAAAGGCTTATTAATTAACAAATACAAAACCGTAGGTGCGTTCAACACCTACGGTTTGTTTTTTATTTAAACAAAAGCTTTATCACAGCATCAACGGTATATTTCGTAACGCCGTATGTTTCTATCAGCGTATCCACCGAATACTTATAAGTCTCACCGAAAGACGGGCTGTTATAAGCAACGAACACGGTCGGGATACCGTAACGCATCCAGCCGTTCATCATATTTCTTGCCGCGGGACCGCTCAACTTCGAGGTATTTATACCCCAAGACGGCGATTCGATAACCGAACAAACGATAAGATCATACCCGCCGTTTTTAGCCGTATTCAATAACGCACCGGGGCCGGGGTCGCGAAGAACGTCCACCCTCGCAATTCTCGAAAGCTTTTCGGTCATTTCGTCGGTAACCGAAATATCTCCCCAGACGTTATTTATTATAACGTGGGCTATCTTCATTTCGGTCGATACTCCGAACGGAAGGATATTTGCGCGGTCGCGCACCTTCTTGACGGCGCGCACCGAAATCTCCCTCGCCGTATTCTCGGCAAAATCGGGGTTTAATTCGACCTTCGCTCCGACGGGATGATTTTCAAAATATTCGTTAGCAAAGCAAACCATTCGGTAAGCTCGGTTTTTAAGAGTTTCCAACGTCAATTTTCCGTCGGCAACACGCTTTTTCATTTCCGAAACAAAATCCTCGGTCTCGTGCTGAAAAAGGAGACAGTCACCGCCCGCCTCGAGGAAAGCGGCGCAGGCGTCGTAATGGTTCATATAACCGCAAAAGCCGCCCATATTAACGGCATCCGAAACGATTATTCCCTCGAATCCGAGTTTTTCGCGGAGAAGACCCGTAAGAAGTCTTTTCGATACGGTCGCAGGGGGATAAAGTCCGTTTTCGTCCGCCGTATCATAAGAAGGAAGCGATATATGACCGGGCATAACCGCCATGGCACCGCGCTCGATCAATTCGGTATAAACGCGTCCGAAGGTTTTATCCCATTCCTCTTTCGAAAGCGGGTTTTCGGCAACGGTGACGTGTTGATCCTCGGTACAATATCCGTCGCCGGGAAAATGCTTAAGGGTCGCGATAAGTCCGTTATCCTGTAATCCCTCCATATACGCGCCGCAATAGGATATGACCGTTTCGGGGTCATCGCCCGCGGTACGGTAGGCAACGGCGGGACTGTATTTATTCCCAAGAATATCTACGCAAGGCCCGAAGGTCCAATGGTATCCCGCGTTTACCGCCTCTTTAGCCGCGACGACACCCATATCGTAGGCGAGATTTACGTCGCCCGCTTCGGCGGCGGCACGCATCGACGGAAACGACGTTGCGCCGATTATGACGTTAGCCGAACCGTATTCCATATCCGACACGATAAGCGAAGGATTTTTGTTGTTTTTATTAAGCCTTTCGGACGCTTCTTGCGCCTTTTCGGCAGTAGTGGTATAGAAGAAAAGCGAGCTCGGGATTTTTTCAGGGAGCGCGTCGCTTGCCACGTCGGGACACAAAACCGCTCGCAATAGCTCCTCGAAGGTCATATTTTCGATTTTTTCTTTTATATGAGGATAATCCTTTACCGAATACTTCAT
>JAZRLT010000045.1:0-15548 GCA_045646995.1 Eubacteriales bacterium
GAACACGGTATAATTTATATCGATGAAATCGATAAAATATCCCGTAAGAGTGAAAACCGCTCTATTACGCGCGACGTTTCCGGCGAGGGAGTTCAGCAAGCATTGCTTAAGATTGTTGAAGGCACCGTTTCCAACGTACCCCCTCAAGGCGGAAGAAAGCATCCCAATCAGGAGTTTATTCAAATCGACACTTCAAATATACTCTTTATATGCGGCGGCGCTTTTGATGGCTTGCGCGACATCGTCGGAACCCGTCTCGGACGAAAGACGGTCGGATATAATTCTCAGAACCTATCCTCAGATGAGCGCGAAAAGTGTACAGATTTAAAGAACGTAACACAGCACGATATAATCAAGTATGGTTTGATTCCTGAACTTGTTGGAAGAATTCCCGTAATAGCGACCCTTGAGCCTTTGACAAAGGAAGCGCTTGTAAGAATTCTTAAAGAACCCAAAAATGCATTGATTAAGCAATATCAAAAGCTTTTTGCTTACGACGACGTAGTTCTTACCTTTGAAGATGACGCTATAGAAGCTATTGCAGAAAAAGCCTATAAGCTCCAAAGCGGAGCAAGAGGCTTAAGAGCAATCACCGAAGGTATAATGACGAAGTATATGTACGAAGTTCCTTCTGACGAAAGTATAAAAACACTTAATATAACGAAAGAAATGGTCGGTTAACACCGCCAAAAGGAGTTATTATGACAGCTGTTATTTTGGCAGCAGGCTTGGGTAGCCGCTACGGCGGTTTAAAGCAACTCGATCCTGTTGGTCCCAACGGAGAATTTATAATCGATTATTCGGTGTATGATTGTATCCGCGCAGGATTTGACAAGATAGTTTTTATTATCAAAGAAGAAAATCTCGAAATTTTTGAGGAAAGCATCGGATCTCGTATAAGCGGAAACGTTAAAATTGAGTATGCGTTTCAAAACGGTGACGACCTTCCCGATGGTTTTTCTTGTCCCGCAGACAGAACCAAACCTTGGGGCACCGCTCACGCGCTTCGCTCCTGCCGTAATATCGTTGATGAAAAGTTTGTTATTTTCAATGCGGATGATTTCTACGGACGCGAGACGTTCGAGAATATGTTTAAATCTCTTTCCGATGTTACCGATACTTCTTTTGCTATGCCCGGTTACGTGTTGGCCAAAACTCTTTCCGAAAACGGCCACGTAGCACGTGGTGTTTGCATTACCGAAAACGGAAGTATTAAACAGATTCGCGAATTGAAACAGATTATGCGTATTGACGGTACTGTTAAGTACGAGGATCATGGTAATTGGTATGAAATTGATGAAACGTCTCCCGTTTCGATGAATTTCTGGGGCTTTACTCCTGCGGTTTTTGATTACGTTGAGGAAGGATTTACTGAGTTTCTTAAGAATTCCGATACCGATCTAATTAAGGATGAGTATTATATTCCCAACGTCATTGATCAGGGTGTAAAAACCGGTGATTTCGATTGTAAAGTTATCCATACCGATGCTAAATGGATGGGTGTTACATATCGTTCGGATAAGCCCGATTTTGAAAAATTCCTTAACGAAAAGATTGCTTCGGGTGAATATCCCGCAAATCTTTGGTCTAAGTAAATATAAAACAGAGAGGATTATTTCCTCTCTGTTTTTCTTGATAACAATATTAAAGCGAAACTTAACGATAGCATACAGACCGCTAAAACAGCTGTTTTGTCAATGATTGTTATATTGAGTATCGTTATAAAAATTGCGTTTGATATAATAGAAACAATAGGAGATTTTGTTATTTCGTATATCGACGATAGAATATACGAAAAACAGATTGTAATTAATACGAAGATCAATACGGGAGTTTTGTACAGAGGAGACCCTATCATATAAAAAGATGGGATAAGCCAGATTGAGTAGGTTAGACCGTTTAATAAGCAAGCAATAGTGAATGATGTTTTGTCTTTCAAAATCGGGTAAAGTGTGTACCTCCAACCCAACTCTTGCGCTATTGAAAAAATCAAACAGCGTTTGATGAAATCAAATGGTAGAGACTCGATATGTGATGCCCTATAACCGCTTGACGAAACGATAAAAATCATACCGACAGCAAATATTAATACCAAAGAATAAAGCACCGAACGTATTTTTATTTTTGCTTTGGATTTTTTTCTGTTGCGCCCGATAACGAATATATAACCGATTAGCGGAGCAAAACTGCCAAGAATATATAAAAGAGTTGATATAGGCTTTAAATGATAATAAAAAGTGGTAAAATATGATACGAACGACCATAAAGTCCATGAACAAAAGAAGGTTATCGATAAGTATTTTATAGCGTTAATATCAAAATAACGGGAGCCGGATATTTTGGCTGTTAGGCTTTTATAGCCAATAACAAGCGATCCTACGAGTGCCCCGAGCGTGTTGAAAATAACGTCGTCTGTTTCTGTTTCGCCGCAATGAAGTAAATATTGAGCGTATTCGATAGCGACGCTAAAGAACATAGCTGAGGTTACGGCAATGATAATGCCTTTTTTGATTTTAAGATGAGGCGTCGAGAATGACGAAATGAACATTCCGAATGGAATAAACAGTGCGATATTCATCGTTATGGAACGGTAAATCTCGATATTGATCTTTGCAAGCGATAAAAAGCGAAACGGGATCAGATATAGACCGTTTGAGCTCGCTGTGCGTGATGTGAGCGTCATTTCCAATATAAAAATTACAGAGGCAAATATTAGAATTAAATTCAAAATACGCCACGCACGGGAGTTTTGAACACGATCGACGGAAATGAATTTTCCGTAAAGTACCAGAACTATAAAAATAGCAAAGAATACTATCCAAATCGGCATTCTGTATAAAAAACCGAACATTAAAATATATCAACCTTTCGGTAAGATGGTTTTGGATCTGTTAATAAAAAGCTTGTTTGAAAAGAAACCGCTGACAATCGGAATTATAGCATAAACCGAAATGACCATCAGCGTGTAAGCATATTCGGAATACGAATAAACGCTTTGGATCAATTCAACGGGCACGTTATACGGCTCTCTTAAATTCATAAGATTACAATTGAAAATTGAATTTAATATGATAGAAATGATAGAAAAGAATGCTACAAAGAAAGCATAGGAAAGATATCTTTTGAGATCGAGACTCTTTTCTTCATTGAGCTGAACAATACCTAAAAAAATCATCAATCCGTGGAAGAGCATACTGTATAGCGAAAAGTAATGCCAAATAGGGAAGGACATAAGCGAGGTAGTCGGGAAAATGAGGAAAATTATTCCGGCAATCGGACATCCGTAAGCGATGAAAGCCTCGCCTGCGGTTTTGAAATATGAAGAACCAAATCCCGCAAACCAAGCGGCAAAAATCAATAAACCGCAATAGGATAACGGGAACCAAGCGTCAAGGTAAAGATCGCCATATATAAAGCTGTGTAGAATTTTTATTGCTTCGAGAACAGAAAGCGAAATTGCTGTTGTTTTATATATTCTGCGTAAAGAAGCGTTGGATTTTTTAATAAAAATCAATGCGCATATAACTGCCGCGATAAAACATATACTTGCTGAAATTATATGAGAAGCCGAAAACATACCGCAAGCTTCAAATTTTCCGCGTGGTGCATAAAAATAATATCCTAAATAATAATCCTGTGGCATAGACCTCACCGTAATTTGTGTAACTAATCGTTAACGGTAATCTTGATCCCGTTAACCTCGATATCGTTATCGGCGCGTATCAAAAGATATTTGGTGCCGTCGATAACGCGCGTTTCTATCAATTCGCTTTTCTGCGGATTGACCTTTATTGTAACGTCCGGAAGAGTAACTTCGAATTTTTTGATATCTATAAAGTTCGACGGAGGTATAGCAGCATCGCTTCCGAAATCGTTGGTGAATTTCTCGGTAAATTCGGATACCTTTTCTTCGCTTATTCCGCCGCAACGCAATAAAGAACCAACATCCTTGGGGGTTAAGAGCAGCGGATCCTCACATTTGTTGTTTTTGTGATCAGTAGCAAGCTCAATTAGCTGACCGTGAACCATCTGTACAAGCTCTAAATCGCATTTTTCCGATACGGTTGAATGAAGCAACGCGGCAACGCTTGTTGCTTGATCCGCCGCAGGCATAGGAAGAGTGGATTTGAAAATTGCATCTGCAAAGCTGTCGAATGCGGCAGAAACGTCCCTGGTGTAAAATAAAGCGTTATATATGTTGGTGGCCCTTCCGTCAAAAGCGGGGAAGATAAAGCCGAGATTGGGGGCGCCGATTACCGAATCCTTAATGATGTTGCTGAATTTGTTTTGCGATATATTGTATCTCAAGGAGGGCTTGGAATCCTTTATCGGGCAAATAGCGCAAATGATATAAGAGTAGGTTTCTCCCGAGTCTAATTCCTTGTCGTCGTTTCCGTTGTATTTGAAAACATCATATTTGTCGTTTGCGAGAAGAATGAAATAACTGCCTTCAATGTCCAAAGACTCTACAACCTTGGAATAAAAGCTCTTTACTGCATTATCGTCGGATAACGATGAGTCGCGTAATGAAGACAAAAGCTTGTGTTCGTTTCCGTTTAATACCTGATCGTTTGTAAAAGAAACGTCTATTAAATTTCTTCCGATAGAGCCGGTAAGTGTTCGTCTTAAAAGCGAAAGTAATTCTTCCGATTCGTCAGTAGAAATCAATCCGAAATTTTGGTCAAATTCGGATATTATAATATGCTTGTCATTTACGTAACATCCGCGTAATCTTCCGATATTGTTTTTTTCGGGTCGTAACCGTCTGCGGATTTCGGCAATTTCTTTATCGTTCATAATTAAATCTCCATTATATTTATTATTTAAGATTTTATATGTTTCTAAAAATAAAATCAAGAAGAAATTGATAATAATTTTATAATTAGTATCAAAAATTAATAAAACAAATTATGTTTTGTAGATTTTGTATAATAAAAATTCAATAAATACAAGTATTATGTCGCAAAAACTTTAGTGATTTACTTGACTAAAGCGTGAGGACGTGATATAATATACGAAAATATAATTAGTGGGTGACACGAATGGATACTGGAAAAGCGATTCTTCGCCGCGATGAACGATATATTCTCGGTTTAAGACGTCTTTATGAAAATTTCGGATATAAGAATTTCAAAATGAGTAAATTCGAAAAATATGACTTGTATCACGAAAATAAATCTTTTTTAAGAAATGCAAATATTATAACCGTTTCCGATCCTGCGGGACGTTTGTTGGCGTTGAAGCCTGATATAACTCTTTCTATTGTAAAAAACGTACGCTCCGATACGTTGCCCGAAAAGCTTTATTATAACGAGAATATTTATTTTGCCGACAGTGAGGATCGAGAAATCAAAGAAACAACCCAAGTCGGCTTGGAATATATCGGTGAACTTGATATACGCTCATTGGGTGAAATATTGCTTCTCGCCGCAAAAAGTCTTGAAGCTACCGGATGTAATTACCGTGTTGCGATTTCGCATATGGGCTTTGTTTCCGGTGTTATTGAAGCTGCAGGTCTTGGTCAAAAAGATAAAGACGCTGCTTCTGAATTCATTAAAGACAAAAATCTTCACGGATTGAAGCAAATTTGCGAAAGAAACAATCTTTCAGAGGAGGCTTCCTCTCGCTTGTGCGGACTGATTTCCGTGTGCGGTAAGCTTGACGAAACTGCCCTCAAATCCGAAGCACTTGTTGTTGACTCTGTTAAAGACAGCTATGAAGAGATTCTTGAAATTTCAAATATTATCTCTTCCTTCGGACTTTCCGATAAATTTATTTTGGATTTTTCGGTTATGAATGATTTTAGCTACTATAACGGCCTCGTTTTCCAAGGATTTGTAGACGGCGTTCCTAAAACCGTACTTTCCGGCGGACGATATGATAATCTCGTTAAGCGTTTTGGTTGTGACACTTCCGCTGCGGGCTTTGCGGTCTATACCGATCTTTTGAGTCGTTATTTTTACGGTGCTGACGATTTTGATGGCGATGTCTTGCTTGTGTATGCTAATGATTGTAATCCTTGTGATGTATTAAAAGCGCAAGAGGAAATAACAAATGGTGGCGAAAGCTGTGTTGCCGTTACGATTGAGCCGTTGAATAAAAAATATAAGAGAAAACTGACAATGCTTTCGGACGGGAGCTTGAAAAATGAATGATTATATAAATATAGCGTTACCTAAAGGAAGACTTGGCGAAAAGGTTTATGATCTTCTTGAATCTATCGGTTACGGCTGTCCTGAACTCCGTGACGGCGGCAGAAAATTGATTTTTGAAAACGCTGAAAATAAAGTTAAATATTTTTGGGCAAAGCCTTCTGACGTTGCAATATACGTTGAGCGCGGAGCCGCTGATATCGGTGTTGTAGGTAAAGATATTTTACTTGAGCATTCTCCCGATGTTTATGAGCTTTCCGATTTAGGATTTGGAAAATGTAAGATGTGCGTTGCCGGCATTAAAGGAGCCCGAATTCCTACCGACAGAACCTTACGAGTGGCGACGAAATTTCCCAATATCGCGTGGGACTATTATTCTAAACAGTCGCGAAATATTGAAATTATCAAACTCAATGGCTCTATTGAAATAGCGCCTTTGCTCGATTTGAGCGATGTTATCGTCGATATTGTTGAAACGGGAATTACACTTCGCGAAAATGGTCTTGAACCCTTCGAGGATATTTGTGATATCAGCGCAAGACTCGTAGCTAATAAAGCTGGATATAAGTTCAAGTCTGACAATATAAACCGCTTGCTTGAAGCGATAACAAAATTTCTCTCGGAGAATAAAAAATGATTAAAATCTTAAAAGATTATAATGAAAATGAAATATTCGAACGCGCATTACAAAGTGTAGACGTGTCCTCGATAGTTTCCGACATTATCAATAATGTCAGAAAAAACGGTGATAATGCGTTGCGTGAATATTCTCTTCGCTTCGATAAGGTTGAGCTTTCGAGCCTTGAGGTTGAATATTCCGAAATCAAGGCCGCGTACGATAGACCCGACCCTGAATTCAAGGCGGTGCTTGACGAAGCGGCGAGCAATATTCGTGAATATCACTCAGCACAAAAAAGTAACGGATACGAGATAAAACGTGAAAACGGTGTTATGCTCGGACGCAAGGTTTCTCCTCTTAACAGGGTTGCGCTTTATGTTCCCGGAGGTACCGCCGCTTATCCCTCTTCAGTGTTAATGAACTGCATCCCTGCAAAAATTGCAGGGGTAAACGAAATCATTATGACCACACCTCCCTCGAAGGACGGAAACGTGCGTGATGATATTCTCGCCGCCGCTTACGTTGCGGGTGTAGACAGAATATTCTGTATGGGCGGTGCGCAAGCTGTTGCCGCGTTAGCGTACGGTACGGAAAGTGTTCCGAAGGTAGATAAAATCGTCGGCCCAGGTAATGCGTTTGTGGCTGAAGCAAAGCGTCAGGTATACGGTATCGTTGATATTGATATGATCGCGGGTCCGAGTGAGATACTTATCGTTGCGGATCATAACGCGAACCCTGCGTGCGTTGCCGCTGATATGCTATCGCAAGCAGAGCATGATAAAAATGCTACCGCGGTATTGATTACAAATTGCACGTCTCTTGCGTACGCTACCGCCGAAGAGCTTGAAAAACAGCTTTCTGTTTTACCTCGTGAAGAAATCGCACGTGTTTCTATCGAAAACAATGGAAAGATTATCATTACCGACGATTTGAATTCGGCTATTGAGCTATCAAATAGACTCGCACCCGAGCATCTTGAACTTTATGTTGAAAATTATATGGAAATGCTCGAAAAGGTTAAAAATGCAGGCTCGGTATTTTTGGGAAGCGATTGCCCCGAGGCTGTCGGCGACTATTTTTCGGGCACGAACCACGTTTTGCCTACGAGCGGAACGGCTTGCTTTGCAAGTGCTCTTTCGGTGGACGATTTTATTAAAACTATTGAATATACATATTATCCCCGCGAAGCTTTGCTAAAGGACGCGGACAAGATAGCTATGTTTGCTATGAGAGAAGGCTTGGACGCACATGCAAGAAGCGTACTTGTGCGTAAGGAGATTAAATAATGAGCTCATATTTAGACAGTCGTTTGTCTCATCTGAAATCATACGTTCCCGGCGAACAGCCACAACCCGGTAAATTTATAAAAATTAATACTAACGAATTTCCTTATTCTGCACCCGCTTCGGTTCTTAATGCCGCTTCAGACGCGGTCAAGAATATGAATTTATATTGTGACTTGAATTGCACATCGCTAAAAGAGGAATTTGAAAAGGTATTCGGCTTCGGTGGTAAAAACGTCGTTTTTACAAACGGCTCCGATGAAGCGCTGTATTTGTCTTTCCTTGCCTTTTGCGGTAAGGATAAGGGTGCCGCTTTTCCCGATATTACTTATGGGTTCTATTCGGTTTATGCGGATTTATGTTGTTTGGAAAAGAAGCTGATACCGCTTGACAGCGATTTTAAAATCAACAAGTGCGATTATTTTGGACTTGATTCGACGATTTTTATAGCTAATCCTAATGCTCCCACAGGCTTGAAGCTTTCTTTAGAGGAAATATCCGAGATACTTGATAACAATAAAAATAACATCGTAGTTATTGACGAGGCTTACGCTGATTTTTCCGGCGTTACCTGTGCGACGTTATTGGAGAAATATGAAAATCTCGTTGTTGTAGGTACTTTTTCTAAATCCCGTGGTATGGCAGGTGCAAGATTGGGTTATCTTATCGCTTCTGAAGATATTGTTGCCGATATTGAAAAGGTGAAATATTCTATCAATCCGTATAACGTAAATACTCTTACGCAGGCTGTCGGTACAGCTGTTTTGAAAGAAAATGATTATTATGTTGAGCGCGTAAAAGAAATTTGTGAAACTCGTGATTCTTTCACAGCGCGTCTTCGCGAAATTGGCTTTGAGGTTCTTCAATCTTCGACTAATTTTGTCTTTGCTCGCTATGATGGTGTGAGCGGAGAAGTTATTTCCGAAAAGCTTCGTGAAAAAGGAATTTTAATACGTCATTTCGGTAATGAACGTATTAAGGATTTTGTGAGAATTTCGATTGGCACACCCGAACAGATGGATAAGGTGCTTGCAGAGCTTGAAAAAATTGTCGGAGGAAAATTATGAGAACTTCTGAGATTGTACGTAAAACTAAAGAAACAGATATAACGCTTTCGCTCAATCTTGACGGAACAGGTAAAAGCGATATTCAAACAGGTGTGGGCTTTTTTGACCATATGCTTACTTTGTTTGCTTCTCACGGTATGTTTGATCTTGTTGTGAAATGCAACGGAGATCTTGAGGTCGACGCTCACCACACCGTTGAGGACGTAGGTATATGCTTGGGAAAAGCGTTTGCGGAAGCTCTTGGCGATATGAAGGGTATTAAGCGCTATGCCGACAAGATAATCCCTATGGATGAATCACTCGTTTTGGTTGCCGTTGATATTTCGGGCAGACCTCATCTTTCGTTGGATCTTGAAGTTCCTGCCAAGAAGGTAGGAAACTTTGATACCGAGCTCGTAAGCGAGTTTTTCCTTTCGTTCGTACGTAACGCTAAAATGACATTACATATTCAAAAGATGGCGGGAAGAAATACCCACCATATAATCGAAGGTTGCTTTAAAGCCTTCGGAAGAACGCTTGATGAGGCGGTTATGTTTGATCCCAGACGCGAAGGAGTACTTCCGTCTACAAAAGGTGTTTTATAATGGTTGGAATAATTGATTACGGCGTTGGAAATTTGTTTTCCTTGAAATCGTCTCTCGCATACATAGGTGTTGATGCCGAAATAGTCTGCGACGAAAAATCCATTGCTAAATGCGACCGTATTATTCTTCCCGGCGTCGGTGCTTTCGGTGATGCCGCCGCGGCGTTGAGAAATACAGGTCTTGATAAAACAGTTATTGAAATAGCTAATAACGGGACTCCGTTAATGGGAATTTGCCTCGGAATGCAGCTCCTTTTTGAAAAGGGACTTGAGTTTGGTGAACATAACGGTCTCGGTCTTATTCCGGGTAAAGTCGTTTCAATAAAACCGCTTGTGAACGGAAATAAGATACCTCATATCGGATGGAACGGTCTAGTGATGACCGACAATAAGTGCGATATTTATAAATATACCGATAACGGTGAGTTTGTATATTTCGTTCACTCGTTCCATGCCGAATGTGACGAAAAATATATTACCGCGCGTACCGAATACGGATCGCTTTTGACCGCATCGGTTCAGAAGGGGAATGTTATGGGTGCTCAGTATCATCCTGAAAAAAGCGGTGATGCAGGACTTATGATTTTGAAATCCTTCTGTGAAATATAGGTGACTTATGAAATTATTACCCGCTATTGATATTTACGATAAAAAAGCCGTCCGCTTATATAAGGGCGACTATAACCAAATGACCGTTTACGGCGATCCCGTCGAAATTGCGAAGGAGTTTGCCGATAAAGGCGCTGAGTATATACATCTTGTGGATCTCGAGGGCGCCAAAGCAGGCGAATCGTCTAATAAAGAAATTATTAAGCGTATTGTAAGAGAAACCGGTCTTCCTTGCGAAATCGGCGGAGGAATCCGTGATATGGATACCGTTGATGAATATATTTCTGCGGGCATCGACCGAGTTATACTCGGTACTGCCGCTGTTTCTGATAAGGATTTCTTAAAGCAAGCTGTCGCTAAATATGGCTCTAAAATCGCTGTCGGCGTTGATGCGCGCGACGGAATAGTTGCTATAAAAGGTTGGACCGAGCAAAGCGGTATTTCTACTCTTGATTTTATCGGTGAAATGCTTGAACTCGGTATAGAGACAATTATTTGTACCGATATTTCGAAAGACGGCGCTTTAAGCGGAACCAATACTGAGCTTTATAAAACTATTCTTTCAAAGTATAAATTGAATTTGATTGCTTCGGGCGGAGTAACCGATTTGAAGGATTTGTACGACCTCAAAGAATGCGGAGTATATGGCGCAATCCTCGGTAAAGCAATATATAACGGCAACATTAAGCTCGAAGAGGCTCTGTCTGCTACACGGGAGGAAGTATGATTACAAAGAGAATTATACCTTGCCTCGACGTTAAAAACGGCAGGGTAGTTAAGGGAAAAAACTTTCTTGGTCTGAACGACGTTGATTCTCCCGTTAAATTGGCGGCGGAATATAGTGCTTGCGGAGCTGATGAGCTCGTCTTTTATGATATAACGGCTTCTGTCGAGGAAAGAAAATTGTTCTCCGATATCCTTCGTGAGACAGCGTCAAACGTGTTTATTCCTTTGACTGTCGGAGGCGGTATTAATACCGTCGATGATTTTTCCCGCGTGCTTGAAAGCGGTGCCGATAAGGTTAGCGTTAACTCGGGCGCAATTCGTAATCCCGCGGTAATTTACGAAGCGGCGAAAAAGTTCGGAAGCCAATGTGTCGTTCTCTCTGCTGATATCAAACGAGTTGACGGTCAGTTTATGGTATTTGCCAAGGGCGGTAGAGAAAATACCGGTATAGAGGCTATTAACTGGCTTAAAAACGGTGTTGAGTCGGGTGCGGGCGAATTGGTTGTGAATTCGATCGACACTGACGGTGTTAAGAATGGATTTGATATCGAGCTACTCCAAAGAGTATGTGACGTTGTTAAAATACCCGTTATAGCTTCGGGCGGTGCGGGCAGCGTTCAGCATTTTATTGATTTGTTTAAGCAGGTTCCCGAAATTGATGCAGGTTTGGCGGCTTCGGTGTTCCATTTTGGAGAAATTAAAATCAGCGATCTGAAAAAAGAACTTAAAGAAAACGGTATTAACGTAAGGATTGGTAATAAATAATGTTTAATCTTGATAATCTTAAATTTGACGAAAAGGGACTTATTCCCGCTATCGTAACCGACTCCCGTACGGGTAAGGTTCTTATGCTTGCATATATGAACCGCGAGAGCCTTGAAATTACTCTTAAGGAAGAGCATACCTGCTTTTTCTCTCGCTCCCGTAACGAGCTTTGGTGCAAGGGTGCAACCTCCGGTAACGTTCAAACTGTCGTTTCTATCGCTACCGACTGCGATTGCGATACTCTTCTCGTACGCGTCATTCCTGCGGGTCCTGCGTGCCACACAGGCAACGAAACCTGCTTCTTCAATACAATTATCGAGAACGCTGGAGAATTCAGCGTGGAGGGTCTTATGGAGCTTATACTCGGCCGTAAGACCGATAAAAAGGAAGGCTCTTATACTACCTATCTTTTTGAAAAGGGAAGAGATAAGATTCTTAAAAAGGTCGGCGAAGAAGCTACTGAGGTTATTATCGGCGCAAAGGCTGACGATAAGGCTGAAACTATATACGAGCTTGCGGATTTGATGTATCACGCTATGGTCCTTATGGCCGATATGGATATTTCCGTTGATGACGTAATGAAGGAACTTGCTTCCCGCCACGTTATCGATAAAAAAGTAAAACAGGAAAAAATGGTATAAAAAAGAAGTCTGCAATTTGCAGACTTCTCTTTTACTGTCTTCCCAAACTGTCAATTAGCTCGTCGTTAGCGTATAGATACATGACCTCGCCCGAGTGCGTGCGTTTGGAATCGAAGGAAATATCGATTCCGTTTATAATAGCTCGCAAAACATATTCGTCGGTATATTTCACGTCTAATGAATCGCAAACGTAACCGTTTACTACCAAAATAGCAGTATCTTCTTCAATAATAGCGTGTATTTTTAATTTTTCGTATACGCCCGACAATACCGATAGGGAATAGTCACCTTCATATTTTCCGATAGGCTTCGTTAGGTCTTCTTCTTCTTCTTCTTCGTAATCGTCATCGATTTCGTTCGAAAACGCGGGTTCATCAATAACGTTTTCGATATTATTCGTCTCAGCGTGAGTAGTTGTTTTGCTTTCGTTGCTGAAACGCATTTTACTTAATGCCGAATGTGCTTTGACAGCGCTAAAAATATAAAAGAGTGTAAGAAGATGTAACGCGAGGTCGAGTATGGTGAGCAACTGAAATGCTTCTGCGACAAAAGAAAATGTTAAAAGTACCGCCGTGTCGGCGGCGACAAGAGAAAAAGCTATAAAGAGCCAAAAAGGCTTGGCTTTCGAAAATAAATGACATAATAATAACGCGAGTATAACGAAAGACGCGATTGCAAATCCGATCAATCTGTAACTTCCGTCAGCGTTTTCCTTAGAAGCGTTGATTCCAATAACAGTAGCGTAAGTTGCTATCGAAGAGGAAAACGGCATTGTTAACGTTTTCTCGGAAGAAATAAGTAGTATGTTGATAATTGAAAGCACAGCCATAAACATAATGTTGTATCTGGCCCGCGCGATTTTTACTTTTTGCTTCATAAATTCATTCATATCTGTACCTCTTTGATCTTATTATATATTCTTTTTTAATAAAAGTCAATTATTGTTATTTTAATAGAAAAATATATAAAAAAGTATTGACAAACATATCGGTTTGTGATATTATACATACTGTTGTCGGTAAGACAATATCTGGGTGTGGCGCAGTTTGGTAGCGCGCTACCTTGGGGTGGTAGAGGCCGCAAGTTCAAGTCTTGTCACTCAGACCAAAACTCGGGAATCGTAAGATTTCCGAGTTTTTTGTTTCTTGACAATTTTTGTAAATAGAGTTATACTTTAAAAAAAGATAGAGGAGATTATTATGAAAATATTGTTTTACGGCGACAGCGTTACCGATTGTAATCGCGATTACAATAACCCTGAAAGTATCGGTGAGGGTTACGTTAAATATACCGTAGAAAGTCTTAAGTTGGCTTATGAGGACGCGGATATCGAGTATATCAATCGCGGTATCAGCGGTAATAGAACTATCGATCTTTTGAATCGTCTTGATAATGATCTTATTGCTCATAGCCCTGATATTGTTACTATTCTTATCGGTGTTAACGATACTTGGCGCAGATATGATAATAATGTCCCTACCTCTGCAGAACAGTTCCGTGAAAATTACGAAACTATTCTTAAGCGCATCAAGTCTGAAACAAATGCGAAAATAATTATGATGGAGCCCTTCCTCATTTATGGTATGTGCAGAGATGATTATCGCGAGGATTTCAATGAAAAGATAGACGTCGAAAGACAGCTTGCGAAGCTTTACGCCGATTATTATTTGCCCTTGGACGGTATTCTTGCGGCTGCTGCCGTTGAATATGATGACGTTTCGGTAATTTCTGCCGACGGTGTACATCCCGCCGAAGAGGGCAAGAAAATAATTTCTTGGCATTTGTTGCAGATTCTCTGCGATGTAATCGAACAAATTATGCCCGAAGAAGTTGACGAAGATGAAGATAATTAATTCGAATTTTTATCGCGAAGCTCTACGTTTTATCGGATATGGCTCTCGTATGGGCTGGCACGAGCGTAATGCAGGTAATATTTCTCTTCGCCTTAATAGGGAAGAGATCAACTCAGTAAAAGCAGATTTTACGTACAAACGCGAGTGGACGCTTCTCTCCGAGCCTGTTCCCTCTATGGCAGGCGAGCTTGTATTTACGACCGTTAGCGGAAGCTATTTTATTGATATGGATCATGATTCCGAAAATAAATTCTGTATCTGTGAAATATCTGAAGACGGTTCTGCTTATCGTATCGTTTGGGGCGGAGTAAAGCCTACGAGTGAATTGTGCGGTCATTTAATGTCTTTGGGTGAGTTAAAGTTGAGAAACGGTGGTAGAGCCGTCTATCACTGCCATCCTGCTAATATTGTTTCGCTTTCGTATCTACTTCCTGCTGACGACAAAAAGTTTTCTGAGGCGATTTGGGAGTCTGAGACCGAATGTGCCTTCGTTCTTCCTCAAGGTATCGGCGTTGTAGGATTTTATGTCCCCGGAACGCTCGAGCTCGCCAAAGCTACCGCTGAGAAAGTAAAAAAGTTTGATGCTGTTCTTTGGTCGTACCACGGTGTATTCGCTTGCGGCGATAGTATAGCTTCTGCGTTTGGTCTCGCTCACGCGATAGAAAAAGCCGCTGAGATAAAAATCAAAGTTCTATCCACAGGTTTGCCTGTGGTTGGAAAGATTACTCGCGAACAACAAGAACTTACCGCGCATACATACGGATATGTATTGAATGAATTCAAATAGAAAAACGGGTTTCTTTGAAACCCGTTTTTTACCATAAAGTGACAATATATTTATATAAAATCGCAGTTAGAATAGCAAAAATACATTCCAATAATATTAACGTAGTATAACTAAAAGGGAAGTGTAGCTTTTTCAATAAACTTTTTGTTCCGGAAGGTCCGACAGCAAAATCATATATTCCAATTAGAAAAAATAATACAGTAATTAAGAGCATTACAATATATAAAATTGTAAGAAAAATCTCAAGCACAATTAATACTCCTATATAACTTTAGACGGCATTGCATTAATGTAGTTATTTTACATTAATTATATTAATTTCGCGAAAAGTTGTCAATTAAAAACGGATGCCAATCGGCATCCGTTTTCTATTAAACCGCGATTAAGCGAGTTCAGCGAAGTACTTAATGGTACGAACCATCTGAGAAACGTAGGAGTTTTCGTTGTCGTACCAAGAAACTAC
>JAZRLT010000046.1:0-5419 GCA_045646995.1 Eubacteriales bacterium
CCGTCTTCCTTGATACCGACCATAGAACGCGCTGCAGCAGCAGTGGTTCTTTCTTCGGTCTTCTTTACGAGTTCGCCATTCTTAACGACCATACCGAAGGATACGCTGACAGCGTGAAGAAGTCTTCCGGACTCGAGATACGAATCATACTCGGTTCTGTTGAACGCTTTAACGTCACAAGAAACGGTTCCGTCTGCTTCCTGGAAAACGTAGAGGATGGATTGCGAAGGAGAAGTTTTACCCTTAACGCTGAGATCCTTACCGTTATAAACAAGGATACGGGGAGCGTAGGTATCATAGTAAAGGTCGGTGTTCATACCGCCGACGATATTGTATCCAAGGTTTTCCTCGTAATACTTCGCCATTTCGGTAAGTTCCTTATGGGACCAATACTCTTCTTTAGTTACGTCCTTATCGATCTGGTTGTAACCGGGAACGATAGAAACGTCGGGGTTGGACGGGTCAAC
Source organism: Eubacteriales bacterium (assembly GCA_045646995.1). Classification (GTDB taxonomy): domain Bacteria; phylum Bacillota; class Clostridia; order Oscillospirales; family CAG-382; genus Coliplasma. Next base: position 468 of record JAZRLT010000046.1, read on the forward strand.
TTCAATTACGTGAAGCACCTGTCTACGAGTACCGGTACTGTTATTGATGACCAATTCGGTCTCAGTAGCAGCGCCGGGAACAAGAACCCATTCGTTCTTAGAGATGATGTTATAGTAGCCGTTAGTGCCGAACGAAGCGCCTTGATAGATTACCTCGGGATCGGTAGCGAGTACCGCCGCAGGAATCAAACCGCAAAGCATAGTTAAGCAAAGAACGACTGCTAAAACTTTGGAAAATGCCTTCATGCTTTTCTCCTTTTATAATAATTTTTTTATAATAACGTAGTAATCAAACAAAAGCAAAGCTCAGTCCAAATACATACAATTATCAACGTTCGTAAACGTAGTCGCGATAAGAACGCTCTGTATCACACACGATATGGTAGTGATGCCCCTGTTTTTGTTCTTCGGGCAAATCGGCACGCCAATCGCCGTATTTTTGAGTAAGATATTCATCATACTTTTCGGGTATTCTTACCTTCAAGCCTTCAAATTCCGCAAAAACTCCATCGCCGTATTGTTCTTTGGGTGCATACTCCAAATTACCCTGCCAATTACCGTGATTGCACCACAATTCCGAATCGGTCAACGAGTATGATGAAATCCGATTTTCTAAACGTTCAACGATTTTATAAGAATTCTTATGAACGCCAAAAAGCTTTTCAACACCAACAAGCAATCGTATCTTCCACGAATGCTTCATATTTAAACAACACAAACGCATAAGAGCATAACGTCGTTTTTCTTTCTCAAGCTTTAAGGAGTCCGACTTGGAAGTGGGATAGCCGTCAAGCGGAAAAACGTCTATATATATGCCGTGATTTATATCAAGATGGGAATAGCTTTTTTCAATAAAAGTGGTATTTGAATTACGCAATTTACTGAAAATCAAGGGGTATCCCGAATCTGTCTTATGATTCTGCAGGAAAAGATGCTCAGGCAACATAGATTGCGCCTTTTCGCAGAAAATTTCATAATCGGATCTGGGCAGAGCCACGTCGACATCGTCGTCCCAAGGGATAAATCCACCGTATTTTGCGGCACCGAGAGCCGAACCGCAAACGAGATAGTATTTCAAGCCGAGGTCGTCGCAAATACGAACAAACTCCTTAAGAATGTCGAACTCGAGCGATTGAAGCTTATTCATCAAGCAAAACCTCCGAATCGTTTACGACCATACGGTCCTTCGCCAATCTAACAAGAAATATTATACTCGTTCCGTATACAAACCCACCGCTCAAAGATGCCGATTCCGCAACCGATTGGACGATGAACATTAATATCGCTATCCACGCTCCGTTAACGATCTTAGAATTACCTATTTTTATTTTGTTCATTTCCTCGCGCCAGAACAGGAAATACAAAACAACTCCGACAACACCGAAATTGAACAGTATCGTAAAGAAAATATTGTGATAATTTTGAAGTCGGTTCACGGCAAAGTTTCCGAAAACGTACGTTTGAGGCGATTTTATGATCAAATTTATAAAATCGGTATACATATCCTCTCGTCCCGTCGCAAGCGACTTGCCGAGTAATTTAAGAAACGCAACGTTTTCAAGTAACAGCTGAACGGGTATAAAAACCACAGGCGCAATCCACGAAAATTTAACGAGCCGTTCGGATATTCTGAATTTGAGCAACGTCAACACAAGACCGGCAACGGCGCATAACAGAGCGGCACGAGATTCAAGCTTAAAGAGCGTATAAAGCACACCGACAATCATTATACCGTTCAAAAAACGCGTTTTTCGATTCTTGCAAATGGCGAACTGTATCGCCAAAAGCATTACGCAAAACAAAACCTTTGTTGCGGTTCCGTTAGGGTTACCCATAGAAAGCGTGAATTGGAGATCGCCGTACTGATTAATAACCGTATAGCGAAAGCCCAACGGCAAAATCGTATACAGTATATACACCAAAGCCGCGATACGGTTTATTAAAAAGTAGAAATCCAAATCCTTGCGCCTATACTCCATTCCATCAACGGAAATTGCCAAAAGGAACGCAAAGAATGAAATGAACGCTTTGAATATTTCCTCGTATTCTCCGAGGCCGATGGAAAACATACTCAAAAACGAATTACAAACCGCAAGGGCAAAGAAAATTAAAATCAAAACCCATTGGCGTCTATTCAATTTATTCGAAGCGCACGTAAGAAGCTCGAGAGGCAGCAGAGCAGTTAATACAAGCAACGCATATCCCAAAAGCACAGAGCCTACGGAGCTCAGCGGAAGGACTGCGGTATACAGCAGCTGCACAGCCATTATCAGCTTTAAAGCTTTACTTTTCATTAATCTGATCCTTATTTTAGGAATTATCGGAGTATGTCTTTATACAAATCCAAATACTTATCCGCCATTGTTTCAGACGAATATCTATCAATAATTTCGTTTATTTCATCTACCGAAAGCTTATATTTATTCAAATCGGATGTTTCTTTTATCACTTTCGCCAATGCCTCGGGTGTATACTCGGATACAGCAATACCTTTAACACCCAAAAGCGTTCCCGTTATTGCCGTAGAAGCATATCCTATACTTCTCGTACCCGCAAACGCCGCTTCTATAAAGGTCATACCGAAGGTTTCCTCTAAAGAGGCACTTAAATGAACGTCCGATTCGAAATACAGGCGTATCAAATCGTTTTTATCATTGACATACCCCAAAAACGAAACGTTTTCGGGGGCTTGCGCCATAATATCATCCGACGCGCTGCCAACCAAATCGAAGCGATAACCATCGCCGAGCAATCGTGCCGTTTCGAAAATACGGTGTATTCCCTTCCGTTCATCCCACCAAGTGGCAACGGATATTATACGCACAACGTTGTTTTCTGATAAAACCGATTCTTTAGGAAGCGCTTCGGGAACGTCAATTCCGTTTTCGATAACACGTATGTCATATTCCGACAAAAAGCTTTTTTTCGCTTCGGAGGCAACCCAATCGGAAACGGCAACAAAGGTTAATTTATCAAATCTTTCAAAAAGATCTTTTTTCAAGTTGCGGTAATATTCACATTTCTTCGGAGAATTATCCAAGCGTTCGGCAGATGCGGGACAATTTTCGCAAGAAAAAATAAATTTATCGCAATTTTCGGCGGTATAGTAATAACAACCGCCGGTAAACGCCCACATATCGTGGAGAGTAAACACCACGGGAATTTTACTATCAGCCAAAAACTCCAACAACAAAATATAATCGAGGTATCCGTGATGAAGTATATGGAGGTTGACCAAATCGGGTTTGATTTTTTTTATATAACTAATGAGCTTATATGTAGAAAGGCGCGAAAACGACGGTTTTTTACCCAAAAACTTTCTCAAAAGTCTGCGAACAAAGCTATCTAACCCATTCTCGTAACGAATAATCTTTTTATCGTTAGATTGACCGAACGCATATAAAATATTGCTATCACTTCCGTACGCAAGTAATCGCTTATGCACAGCAAGAGAAATTGTATTTTGAGCGCCGGTCAAAGCCGCCCCGATTTGTAAAATCTTCATTAATTACTCCGAATCAAAAATAAATACCCTTCGTATCGCCTGTATATCCGTATATTTCACGTAGTTTGTAATCTTTTTCTTTTCCTACAAGATGACCTACGTGTAAAGATTCTTTTTGTAATTTTTCGAAATATTCATCCGTGGATTTGATAATTCGTGCAGGAACACCCCCAACAACACAATTATCGGGGATATCCTTTGTCACTACCGCGCCCGCTCCAACTACTACTCGGTTACCGATTGTAACACCAGGCAAAATTATAGCATTATTGCCAAAATAGACATCATCTCCAACAACTATAGGCTTGGTAATTTCCAAATCCGGAACATCTTTTCGAAATAATAGCGTTCCGCCATCATGAGTGATAAACCTCACGCCATCGGTAATGTGTACGTTTTTGCCGATAGTGATAATCCACGGTTCCGTACTCCAACCTACATTACCGTATATATGAAGTTCGCCCTCTGCAAAATTAACACCGACTTTTTTTGCATATTTTAAAGGGTTCATTTTTTGCAAGTACAGTCTATATAAACCTTTTAAAGTCACTATACTACCCTACCTTTATTACTATTTGATAAATTCACTCAAAACAGTAGAATACAATTTATAATCAAATTGTTCTTCGGCTGTTTTTCTCGCATTATTTTGCAGCTCAATTCGTTCATCGTACGATAATGCAAGCGCATGGCGCAAAGCATTCGCCAACGCCGAAGCCGAATCATCACAAACCGGGAATCCATTAACACCCGTTTTGAGATATAAAGAGAGGTCAGAAGTCAAGTTAGATATAACGGGGGTTGCAGTAGCGAGGCTTTCCACGAATTTTGTCGGGAAGCCTGCTTTTGCATAACGCAATTCTTCGGAGCGCATAAGCACTGTAAAATCCGCCTCCGAAAGAAGGCTTATAACATCTTCTCGAGGAACACGTCCAAAGCATTTAAGCTTATCGCCCAACTCGTCAATATGTTCGGGTTTTACACCACAGATAGAAACCAACTGTTCCTTAGTTACGCCGACAATTCGTAATTCATAATCACCGATATCCGAATCGTCCTTCAAAAGAGCAAATCCTGCTATAATTGTAGCGAGATAGTCCTTTTTGCCCGGCGAGCCCGCATACATAAAAACGGTCTTTTCGGGCACTGTATTTTTATCATATTTGGTCTTATATACATCGAAAATAACGGGAATACGCACCGATGCTATTTTTCTTAACATGAAATGCTCGTCCAAATACGAGGAAATAGCAATCACTCGCATAGGAGATGCTATTTTTTTACGGTTTACCCGATCATTATGTATATATGCCAATTCAAACTTACCGAATTTGAACTGTTCGGGAGAATACCACTCCACCGCATCATAAAGGAGCGGTATTCTATTATTTTCACTGTATTTTTTCAATAGTCGTAACAAGTCGGAGGCCAAGCGGTCTTAGGAAGA